>CBFGOU010000423.1:0-4802 GCA_965650445.1 uncultured Oxalobacteraceae bacterium
CGCGGTGACGGCGTTCGACGACGACGGCCTCGGCCTCGAACCGAACAACCTCGCCGCGATCGAGAGCCTGGTCATCTACCGCGCGCTGCGCTGGGGCCGGCACATCGACCTGATCCTCACCGACCAGCGCGCCTTCCGCGGCAAGGACTATTCGAACGATCCGAAACTCGGCGCCCTGTTCGACGGCGTGCCGTATCCGTTCTTCCCCGAGGCGCTGTCGATGCAGGTGGACAGCGGCCGCGAATACGCCGGCGGCCATCCGCCGGCCGAGATCGTGTTCGGCGCGAAGTCGATCCCCAACTACCGCGTCGACGGCCCGCCGCAGTCGATGCTCGGCGCGAAGCAGAAGGCCTGGTTCCTAGAGCTCCTGCGCAATGCCACCGCGACCTGGAAGATCTGGGGCACCTCGCTGGGCACGCACGACCAGCGCGTCGACCCGCAGCACCTGCCGGACGGCTTCGTGCCCGCCGACTGGCCGAAGTGGACCGACGGCTACGCCGTGCAGAGCAACGGCGACTGGGGCGGCGCGTACCACGAGCGCGGCGAGATCTTCGACACCGTGCGCGACAACGGCATCACCGGCTTCGCCATCCTCGCCGGCGACCTCCACAGCTTCTGGGCCGGCTACGCCGCGAAATCACTGCCGCCACACGGCAAGTTCGAGCCCGTCGGCGTCTCGTTCGTCGGCGGCTCGATCACCTCCCCCGGCGGCCAGGAAGCGCAGGAGCACGGCAACAAGAAGAACCCGCTGCGCAAGCTGTTCATCGCAGATCGTGAGGACGGCTCGATGGAGCCCACGATGAACCTGCTGCTCAACCACGGCGTGCGCTCCGCGCTGGAGTACGCCGAGAGCGGCGACCTGGCGAAGGCGCATGCCGTGAGCAACCCGGAACTCGCGCCGCATCTGGAGTTCGTGGACCTGGGCGGGCATGGATACGGGACCGTGCGCGTCGACGGCAGCGCCATGGCGACGGAATTTGTGTGCATTCCGCGGCCGATCGAACGCGCTGGGACGCCAAACGGCGGGCCGCTGCGCTACCGCGTGCGGCACGAGGTGCCGCTGTGGCGGCCAGGCAAGCGGCCCCAGATGCACCAGTCGGTCCTCGAAGGAGACTCCGGACTGGCTGTGTGACGCGGCTGATGTACGCCACGGCTCCCTTCGACAGCCCATGCTGAGCCCCCGACATGGCCCACGCCCCATGCACAGCGCAGGGCTTGGACGGGGTTGATCAAACGGGGGCGTAAAGGTCCCGTCGCAGGATTTGATATAACGACCCCGTAAGAAGATGCCCAGACCCTCTGAAGAGCTCTGGGCGTACTCATGGATGGTGGAGCGTGGCCGAGACTATCGAAGTCCAACCCGAGGTCATTCGATGGGCCATTCAACGCTCTGGCCGCACGACGGGCGGGCTTGCGCTTCGGTTTCCGCAGATTTACGCCTGGGAAAACGATCTAGCGCGACTCACCTTGCCCGAGCTGGAGAAGCTCGCAACCGCGACTCTCACACCGCTTGGCTTTTTCTTCCTGCGCAACCCGCCGGTTGAAAAGCTACCGATGCCAGATTTTCGCACGGTGAAGGACCTACCACTCGAAGGCATGAGTCCTGACCTCATCGATACCGTAAATGCGATGGTAATGCGCCAGGACTGGTATCGGGATTATTTGCGCGACGATGGCGTGCCGGAGCTTGATTTCATAGGTTCCGCCACGCTCAAGACAGACGCCAACAAGGTAGCTGGTGCTATTAGGGCTAAGCTAGGCCTCGATCAAGGTTGGGCGGCGAAGAAGCGCACGTGGGGAGACACACTGTCCCACCTCCGCGATTGCATAGAAGCCTGCGACGTCTTGATGGTCACGAACAGCGTCGTTGGCAACAACAATCGGCGGCGACTAAGTGTCGATGAGTTTCGGGGCTTCGTGCTGTGCGACAAACTCGCGCCGCTCATCTTTATAAATGGCTCCGATGCGAAGTCCGCGCAAGTCTTCACGATCTTTCACGAGCTAGCGCATCTTTGGTTGGGAAAGAGTGCGATTTTCGATGATAAGCAGGTGGAAGAACCGACTGAAGCTGTAGAGAAGTTCTGCAATGCAGTTGCCGCTGAAGCGACTGTACCGGCCGCGGAACTCGAGCGTCTGTGGCCGATCCGCCCGCACGACGACCCGTATTTCGGCCAACTCAGCCTTCACTTCAAAGTGAGCCCAATCACGATTGGTCGTCGGCTGGTTGAGCTGAACCTTTTGCCCAAGCCTGCATTCTTCGACTTTTACCAAGCTTACAAAAATCTTGATAAGGCACTACTTGCAAAGGACAGTGGCGGACACCCGAATTTTTATTACGTCCAAAACAATCGCGTTGGTAAACGATTCGCGCGCGCCGTAGCTTCTGCTGCATACGAGGGCAAGCTTTCTTATCCCGACGCATTCCGGTTGACCGGACTGACTTCTGCTACTTTTGATCAATATTTGGCCGTGGCCACGGGGAGACGCAAATGACGCCACCCCGCAATTACGTGCTGGATGCTGACTCTATGATGCGTGCTAAGAAGCAGCATTACCGCTTCTGCTTTTGTCCTGGCTTTTGGGACTTCCTGCTGGCTCAGTACGCTGCAGGGCGTTTGAAAAGCATTGACAAGGTTAAGGACCAAATCAAGCCGGGAGACGATCTACACGCTTGGGCCACGACAAAAGCGCCAAGCGGTTTCTTCGACTCCACAAGGTCCGCTGCCATCGCTAGTGAGTACGGCAAGATGATGCTTTGGGTCGACGGGCAACCTTACAAGCAAGCTGCAAAAGCCGAATTTGCAGCGGCGACAAATGCTGATGGCTGGCTGGTCGCATATGCGAAAGTCAATGGTCTCGCGGTCGTGACCCACGAAGTGCCGTCTAACGGGATCAATAAGGTCAAAATTCCCAACGTGTGCGCGCAATTTGGTGTGGTCTATTGCGACACGTATGACATGCTCGAGGACCTGAAGGGCAATTTGGTTCTCGCCTAGCTACACCTTCGGCCAGGGCTGCTTAACCAGCAATTGCAGTTCTGCATCTTGGCGGATTCTTTCGAGACCAATCTTCGCGTTTCGTCTCGTCGCTTCGTCCCAGCCTCCCCCTTCACGCCAGAATCTGCCCTTCAGTCGCAGACGATTGAATAGGCCTTCGTCGTAGCGTCGAATCTTCGTGGCGAAATTTTCCCACGAACGCGCTAGAGCAAATTCCTGGGCCCTAGACCGAGAATCGCCCGCGGCCAGTATCTCCTCATACTCCACCGTCGCTAGGTATGCCTCCCGAAGAGCCGTAATGGTCTCCTCGATGTGGGCATCTCGAGCCCTTCGGCGTTCCGCCAAGATAGGGACTAGGTCGAGAAGGCTGACCGCAAATCCGGTCCAGTCAAGCATTTCTAGCTCCTGCGTCAAGTTGTTCTGTGCCCGCCAGCCAAGCGCACCCTCAAGCGCTCTTCGAGCGAAAGATTGGCCTGTAGAGGGCGGCGGCCTCGTTTGTTCAATTGCCTACCAAACTGAGGTGTTTATGGATCCCTTCGCAGCATTTAAAAGTGAGGTCTTTCGGCCAATTGCCTGCTTGGTTCTTCCGGGTCTTCTCGCTATATGCCCCTTCGTCGTTCTCCTTTGCAGAAGCGATACGGAGGTTGCACGTTATTTTGAGCAAAAAACTCTGATTTCCTACCTCTTCCTGTTGGGAGCGGGCACGATTTTCGGGATGCTTCTGGAGAATGTGGGAGCAAGTATCGAGCGCGGTATCGATCAGTGTCTCGAAAGGGAGTATCTGACCGGGCACGACAAAGTTTGGGAGGAATATTTGTCCGCCGACGGCACAGCTACAAACGGGAGGCGATATCTTGGCACGCTGGTTACACGCCTGAAATTCATCAACTCTTTGATTCCTTCCTATGCTCTCTTTGCTGTCGGCATATTCTTCTTGATTCCTAAGAATCATGCTTTGATTCTCGGAGTTGTCGTTATGAGCGGGGTTTCTGGCCTGCTTTGGTTATTTAGGGTTTCGATTGAGCTGAGCGAAGCCGCGTCCAATACGAGGCAACGGATTTTGGCCGGCATAAACAAGGCGATTCCGAATTACGGTTCTGAAGCGACAACCGTGGGGCGTGAGCGACATGCCGCTTATGCTCTGGCCGAAGTCCTCACTTCGCGAGGAAACGAGCTCGATCTTGTAAGCAGGTCAGCATGGGCAGTTTTCCCTTGGCTGTTGCAGCGGACCTGGAAGTGGCTTGTTATTTGGGTGTCGGTGATTGCGCTATTCGGCGCCATCCTAAATTTCGGCGACTGCTGGCAGTTGATACAAGGTCACTAAGTGCATCCCGAGAAGCGCCATGGCCTCGATGTGGATTCCAAACTCCGTCGAAGTAGTGGAAGCAGGCTCTTCCCTACTGGTTCTTCAACCTCCACCCTAACCCAGACCATCGGCTCGCGTGACGCTGCAATGCCTTCCCGATCGCATCGGTGTCGGCAGCGACGTGCAGCGCGCGCCGGGCGCGGGTGATACCGGTATAGACCAACTCGCGCGACAGCACGCGGCTGTCGTGCTGCGGCAGAAGTAGCCACACCTCGTCGAACTCCGATCCCTGCGCCTTATGCACTGTCATTGCAAACGCGCTGTCGTGCTGCGGCAGGCCAGCGGGGTGGAAGACGCGCGGCTGGTCGAGCGTCTCGCCGGGGAACCAGGCCATGACCGCGCCGTCAGCGTCGCGGCAGCAGATGCCGATGTCGCCGTTGAACAGGCGGTGGCGGTAGCTGTTCTCGGTGATCAGCAGCAGGCGGCCGTGGAAGTGGCGG
>CBFGOU010000424.1:0-4782 GCA_965650445.1 uncultured Oxalobacteraceae bacterium
AAAAATGCGAAGTGCATTTGAAGCATGGGCGCAACGTGACGGTCACATCGTCCGCCGCCGGGAAGACAAACCCGATGAGTATCTGGTTTTCGAGACGCAACGCCGCTGGGTAATCTGGCAGGCGGCGCTGGCACATGGCAAGGCGGCTGCGCCAGCAGCGGCCAAGCCGATCGAGGCCAAGAAGAGCGCTGCCGCGGCGGCGCCACAGCAGATTGCTCCCGATGAGAGCGCGGTTCGCAACCGTGTGCTCAACGAGGTGCTTGACGCGTTCAGCGATCTCGACGACGACGCCGGCATCGAAGGCGTGTTGAAGGTCATTCAGGGCCTGAAGAAGAAGCAGAAGGCCATGGCTGAAGACAAGTCGGAAGGCTGATGCAGTTCCGGCATTACAAGGGTGGCCTCTACGAACTCGTTTGTGTGGCCACGCTTGAGTCGGACCTGTCGGAGATGATTGTCTACCGCGCAGCGGACGGTTCGATCTGGACGCGTCCGAAGACCGTGTTTTTCGAGCTGGTCGAGGTCAACGGCCAGCGCGTGCCGCGTTTCGCTCCGGTGTCGTAGTACACTGGCGCAAAGCGCGCAGCCCGCGCGCTCCTGTCCTGGCGAGCCCCGCATGCGCATCAGCACCGTTTTCATATCCGTCCTGTTTGTCGTTGGCGCTGCCTGCGCGCGCGCCGAAACGGTTGGTTCGGTCGACACCGTCTTCAAGCTGCTCGGACCCGATCACAAGGTGGTGGTCGAAGTGTTCGACGATCCGCGCGTGCCCGGTGTGAGCTGCTATCTCTCGCGCGCCAAGACCGGCGGCATCAAGGGCGCCATCGGACTGGCCGAAGACAAGGCCGATTCCTCGGTCGCGTGCCGTCAGGTCGGCGCGCTCAGTTTCAACGGCAAAATCCCCAAGCAGGAAGAAGTGTTCACCGAACGCGCGTCGGTGTTCTTCAAGCACGTGCGCGTGGTGCGCATGGTCGACGCGCGCCGCAATGCGCTGGTCTACCTGGTCTACGCCGACCGTCTGATCGAGGGCAGTCCCAAGAACAGCGTCACGGCCGTGCCGGTCCCTGCAAACCAGCCGATTCCCCTTCAATAAATCCGGATCGTTCAAGTAGCGCGTCAAGTCTGCCGTAAACGGGAGATGAGGACTGAACAGGTGAAGACATGGCAAGCTTGAAAACCACGTGCGCGTTGGCGCTGCTGGCCGCCGCGGGTGGCTGCGCGACGATCAGCGAATCGACCCAGCAGGTGCTGATGGTACGCACCATTGAAAATAATCGCGAGATCGGCGGGGTTGGCTGCGTGCTCACCAATGATGCCGGGCGCTGGTTCGTGACCACGCCGGGCCATGTGACGGTGCAAAAGAGCGCCGGCAATCTGTTCGTCGACTGCCGCATGGGCGGGGTGAGCTCAGGGCAGGACGTGATCGCTTCCAAGGCCAACACCAGCGCGCTGGTGGGCAATGCCGCCACCGCCGGCCTGGGTTACCTGCTCGATAAACGTACCGGCGCCGGTTTCGATTATCCGGAGACGCTGACGGTCATGATGCGCCGCACCGGTAACGCGGTCGAACAGGGCGGCGAGGGCGCCAGCGGCAACGCGGTCTACTGACGTACCCTGTCGTCCCCGCTTGCGCGAGGACGCCATTAACGATGTCCGCTTACTGGCCGCGGTTGATCAGGAAAGTCGACAGCAGGGGCACCGGACGGCCGGTGGCGCCCTTGGCGCCGCCGCTCTTCCATGCGGTTCCGGCGATGTCCAGGTGCGCCCAGGTGTACTTGCGGGTGAAGTTCTCCAGGAAGCAGGCCGCCGTGACGCTGGCGCCGCCCGGCGTGCCGATGTTGGCCAGGTCGGCGAAGTTCGACTTGAGCTGCTCGTTGTAGGCTTCTTCGATCGGCAGGCGCCAGGCGGTGTCGCCGGCCTGTTTGCCGGCGGCCAGCAGGTCGGCCGCCAGTTGCTCGTG
The DNA here is from genome assembly GCA_965650445.1 of uncultured Oxalobacteraceae bacterium. Taxonomy (GTDB): domain Bacteria; phylum Pseudomonadota; class Gammaproteobacteria; order Burkholderiales; family Burkholderiaceae_D; genus Telluria_A. Next base: position 1,955 of record CBFGOU010000424.1, read on the forward strand.
TTTGTCGTCCGAGCGCGTGAACAGGCCCGAATTATGGTGGCCCAGCGCGACGATGCAGGCGCCCGTCAGGGTGGCGATGTCGATCACGGCGGCCGGGTTGAAGCGTTCGGCGTACGTGAGTGCGTCGCACAGGACCAGGCGGCCTTCGGCATCGGTGTTGAGTACTTCGATGGTCAGCCCGCTCATCGAGGTGACGATGTCGCCCGGCTTGGTGGCGCGGCCCGACGGCATGTTCTCGCAGGCCGCGATAATGCCGATCACGTTCTGCTTCAAGCCCATTTCGCCGATGGCGCGGAAGGTGCCCAGCACCGAGGCGGCGCCGCACATGTCGTACTTCATTTCGTCCATGGCGGCGCCCGGCTTGATCGAAATGCCGCCGGTATCGAAGGTGATGCCTTTGCCGACCAACACCACCGGCGCGTCTTTCGGCTTGCCGCCCAGGTGCTTGATGACGATGAATTTGGGCGGCTCGTCGCTGCCGTTGGTGACCGACAGGAAGCTGCCCATGCGCAGTGCCTGCAGTTGCTTGCGCTCCAGGACTTCGACCTCGAACTTGAAGTCGCGGCCGAGTTTTTTGGCCGTCTCGGCCAGGTAGGTTGGGGTGCACACGTTGGCCGACAGGTTGCCCAGTTCCTTGGTCAGGTCCATGCCGTTGGCGATCGCGATCGCCTGCGCCAGCGCGCTCTTGAGCTGCGCGGTGGCGGGGGCGGCGATGGCCAGCTTGCGCACGCCGGCCGGGGCCGGATCCTTCTTGCTCTTCTGGCCGTCGGTGCGAAATACGCTCTCGTGGGCCGCGGTGACGATGCAGCGCACCGCCCAGCTGGCGTCGCGCTCTTTCACATCCGTCAGCGGGAATGCGATAATGCCGTCCGCCGCGCCGAGCGTGGAGAACACCTTCAGGGTGGCGCCGACCGCCGACGCGAAGCTTTTTTCGCTGATGGCGTCCATGCTGCCCAGGCCGACGAGCAGCACGCGTGCAGCGGCCACGCCGCCCACGCCGCGCAGCAGCAGGGTCGAGCCGGGCTTGCCGGTGATGTCGCCGGACTTGAGCGCGGCGCTGATCTCGCCGCCCTGATCGAGGCTGGCGGCGGCCTGCGATAACTGCTTGTTTTCAAAGACCGCGACCGCGACGCAGCCGGTTTTTGCCGAGGCGATGGGGTTTTTTGTGTCGTATGCTTTTATGCTAAAGTCCATCTGGATCTCCATGTCTTATAGATGCCGCGCACCGATTAACTGATGATTATATCTCTCGAATGATTTTCCAACGCGCCCTGCAACGTGAAATGGCCAGTGCGGCCGGCGCTACCTTCACGGTCCTGTTCACCATTATGCTGTCCTGGGCATTGATGCGCATCCTCGGCGACGCCGCGGGCGGCCGGGTCGCGTCCAGCGACGTGGTCGCGCTGCTGTTTTTCGCGATGCTCAATTATCTGCCAACCGTGCTCACTCTTACCGGCTTTATTTCGGTGCTGGTGGTGGTCACGCGCAGCTACCGCGATTCCGAAATGGTGGTGTGGTTCGCTTCGGGCCTGTCGCTGGCGCGCTGGGTCAAGCCGGTGCTGCTGTTCGGCCTGCCGATCGTGATCGCCACCGGGGCCTTGAGCCTGTTCGGGGTGCCTTGGGCGAAGGCCAAGAGCGACGAATTCATCCAGCGTTTTCAAAAGCGCGAAGACCTGAAAAAAGTCTCGCCGGGCCAGTTCCGCGAATCGTCGTCGAGCAACCGCGTGTTCTTCGTGGAGGGTTCAACGGGCGGATCGACGGTGGTGCACAACGTCTTCGTCAACACCGTCGACCAGAACGGCAATACCACCGTGGTGGCCAAGGAAGGCGTGATCGAAACGACCCTGGAGGGCGGCTCCTTCCTGGTCCTCAAGAACGGCCGCCGCTACCAGGGTACGCCGGGACAGTCGGATTTCCGCACCATGGAGTTCGAGCGCTACAGCATGCGCGTGGCCAACAAGGTCGCCGTGCTCGATCAGGCCAGGCCGGTCAAGGCGCAGTCGACCGAGGTACTGCTGGCGCAGCCGGACAAGAGCACCCGCGCCGAACTGCTCAGCCGGATTTCGGCGCCGATCACCTGCCTGCTGCTGATTCTGCTGGCGATCCCGCTCGGCTTCGTCAATCCGCGCGCGGGCACCTCGGGCAATCTGATCGTCGCGTTGCTGATTTTTTTCACCTATAACAATCTGGTGACCCTGAGCCAGAACAGCGTCGGACAGGGCAAGATCAGCTTCGCGGCGGCGTGGTGGCCGCTGCACCTGGCCGCCGCGCTGTGCGTATTGGGACTGTTCGTCTGGCGCCTGAATGTCAATCACCGCTACCATCCCAAGGTCCTGTGGGCCGCGTACAAGCGCGGCGCCAGCCTGCCGCAAGCGGGGGCCGCATGAAGATCCTGCAACGCTATTTCGCGGTCTCGATCCTGCAGGCGGTGACGTTCGTGCTGGTCGCGCTGCTCGGCCTGTCCGCCTTCATGGACCTGACCGGCGAGCTGCCCGGAGTCGGCAAGAACGGCTACATGATCCAGCACGCGTTCCTGTACGTGCTGCTGCGCGTGCCCGGCCACGTGTACGAGGTGATGCCGGTGGCGGCGCTGATCGGCACGATTTATACGATGGCGCAGTTTGCCTCCAGTTCCGAGTTCACCATCATGCGCGCCTCCAGCATGTCGACGGCGCGCGCGGCGTGGATGCTGTTTCGCATCGGTGTGGTGCTGGTATCGCGTCGGCTCGAAAGATGAAGGTCCCGGTCTGACAGGTGTGTCGCACTGGGTCGAGCACATGAACTTCAAGGGGACGACCAACATCCCTCGCGACAAGGTGAAGGGCATC
>CBFGOU010000425.1:0-4778 GCA_965650445.1 uncultured Oxalobacteraceae bacterium
TAATTCGTTTTCTTGGGATTCGATTCGAAGGTCCTGAGCCCGGCGCCGATCAATTCCGGCGCAATGCCCAGCGCCCATGCAGCGGCCACTGCGGCCAGCACGCATTCCGGCTGCGCTGCCTTGGCCGGCTTGAGTGAAGACAGCGGCAGCAATGCGGTCTCTTGCGCCCCCTCGGCCAGCACGACGTGGCTGTCGCGCAGGAACACAAAACGCTCGCCCTCGGCGCGATGCCCGGCGATGGCATCGAGTTCAGGGTCCAGCCCGTAGAAAATGACCTTACCGTCGCACAGGCCGGCCATTTCCACCACCTGCGGATCGGCTGCGTTGAGGACCGCAACGCCGCTCGGCAGGATCACGTCGACCTGCGTGCGCAGCACGTTATAAATCTGATCCGGCTCATGAATGTAAAACTCGCCCAGCGCTTCGTGGCCGGAGACATCGGTGACTACGCCCACCGCACATTTGTCGTAGGCCAGTCCTTCGCTCAGAATCATGCGGCTGCCGTTCTCGAACACGGCGGCTTGCACAGAACGGTTGATCAGCAGCCGCTGTCCGGCTTCCCAATTTGCGCAATTACCTGCCACGACTTGACGGCTGTCCAGATAGAGTCCTTCATTGCAAGCCAGCCCGACATGCTTGCCGCTGATATGGATCAGCCATGCAATCAGGCGCGCGATCAGCGTGGTGCCGCGGGTACCGGCTACGCCGACGATCGGCATGCGGCCGGTTTGCTCCGGCGCAAACAGATGCTCCATGATCGCGGTGCCGACCGGACGAGGTTCACCGCTGGCCGGCTTCAGGTGGGCCAGCAGGCCGGGGCTGGCGTTGACTTCGATGATGGCGCCGCGCTGCTCTTCCAGCGGACGCGAGATATCTTCCGCCACCAGATCGACGCCGGCAATATCCAGTCCCACTACGCGCGCCGCGAGCGACGCGATCGCCGCGACGCTTGGATGTATTTTGTCGGTGACGTCGAATGCAACGTTGCCGTTACGTTGGATCAGCACCTTCTGGCCATCGGCCGGCACCGAGTATGCAGTGAAACCCTGCCGCTCCAGTTCGAGAATGATCTCGGCGCCCTTCTCCGGCGCCAGCGCATTGAGCGGCGCATCTTCGCCGGTGCCGCGCCGAGGATCGGTGTTGATCTGGCTGTCGACCAGTTCGATGATGCTGGATTTGCCGTCGCCGGTCACCCACGCCGCTTCGCCGCATGCGGCCGCGACCACACGCTTGCCGACCACCAGCAGGCGATGCTCATTACCGGGGATGAATTGCTCGACAATCACGCTGCCGCCGCCTTTGCGGTTGGCCAGCCGGTACGCCGCCAGCACTTCTTCGCGAGTCTTCAGGTCCAGCGAAACGCCGCGCCCGTGGTTGCCGTCGTAAGGCTTGATCGCGACCGGCAGTCCGATGTCCTGCGCCGCTTCCCATGCGTCTTCCGCATTCTCGACCATGCGCCCTTCCGGCACCGGCACGCCGCACGATTGCAGCAGCGATTTGGTCAGGTCCTTGTCGCTCGCGATGCCTTCGGCAATTGCGCTGGTCTGGTCGGTTTCCGCGGTCCAGATCCGGCGCTGATGGGCGCCATAGCCGAGCTGAACCAGGTTGCCGTCGGTCAGGCGGATCGATGGGATGTTGCGTGCGGTGGCAGCTTCGACAATGTGTGCGGTGCTGGGGCCAAGGCAGCGGGAATCGACCAGGTCGCGCAATTCGGCAACGGCCGCCGCGACATCGTAAGGACGGTCCTCGATCGCCGCCATCACCAGATCGCGGCCGGCATTGAGGGCGGCACGGCCGACCTGCTCCTGGCGCGTGCGAAACGCGACCTTGTAGATGCCGCGTTCGGAAGTCTGGCGCGCCTTGCCGAAACCGGTGCGCATGCCGGCCAGGTTTTGCAGCTCCAGCACGACATGTTCGAGAATATGGCCGGCCCAGGTGCCTTCGCGCAAGCGCAGCAGAAAACCGCCGCGCTCGCCGACGCCGCAGCGGTGTTCGATCAGGCCCGGCAGCCAGCCGGTCAGACGCTCGTAAAATCCGGGAATCGTGTTGGACGGGCAATCTTCCAATGCACCGATGTCGACCCACGCCTCGAGGACGGGGCGGTAGGTCCAGATATTGGGGCCGCGCAAATGAGTCACGCGGAGAAATTCGATGTCTTTCTTCTTCGTCATGTTTCTTATTTCTAGTGATCAGGCAGGCATGCGAAACGCCATTTCTTTCAATCTTCTTCGGTGCGGCAGCCGGTATCCTTGATTCGATACAGGCAGGAAGGATGACGAAACTCTTGGGGTATACTTGCCGCCGAGCAGTTTGTCTTTTTGGTCCGATTTCCGTCAGATTTGTTGTCTGGCGACAGAATACCGCAAATGATTGCATCTCGGATATACCGCCCGGCGTCGTATCAGTTTATATTGCAGGCCGTGGCGAACAAGGCCGTATTTCCCTCTCTTTTTTAGAATGCCTGCCCGCAATGGGTACAGCGCCGTGCCGGAGTACTTTTTAGAATGACCATTCAAAACCCAGTTGCAGACAGCGCGCGTAACGATATTCCCGCCGCATGGCGCGCCGAGGTCGACGCTCAACTTGCATCAAGGGAAAACGCGCTGACCTCGGTTGAGGTTGACCTCGATGCAAGGCTTCGTTTCGTCAAGGGACTGGTGGTTGTCACCGACCGACGTATCTTGGCGCGTGCGCCGGGCGAAACGGCGTGGCGCGACTGGTCCTACCGCAAAGGATTGACAGTCAAGCATCACGACCATGCCGGCGTCGGCCATCTGGAGCTGTCCGACGGCACGGGACGATTGGCATGCTGGCGCTTCACGCTCGGCCAGAACCTGCAGGCAATTCGCGCGATGGACCAGTTCGCATTGCAGCTCGAAAGCCATGTAAGCGGCCAGCCGGTGGTGCGCCCCGATCAGAATACTTGCCCAAGTTGCAAGGCTCCGCTGGAACCGGACCAGGAAGAATGCCCGATCTGCACCAAGGTCATCTACACGCCGCCGTCGACCTGGACGCTGTTCCGCCTGTGGCGCTTCGCCAAGCCGTATCGCGGCCAATTGCTGGCCGGCTTCCTGTTGACGCTGCTGGGCACGGCGGCCAACCTGGTGCCACCTTACCTGACGATGCCGCTGATGGATAAGGTACTGATCCCTTATCAGAATGGGCAGCACATCGATCCGATGCTGGTGACGCTCTATCTGTCCGGCCTGCTCGGCTCGGCGCTGCTGGCGTGGGCGCTCAGTTGGGCCAAGACGTATATCCTGGCGCTGGTATCGGAACGGATCGGCGCCGACCTGCGCACCACCACCTATGAACACCTGCTGCGCCTGTCGCTGGAATATTTCGGCGGCAAGCGCACCGGTGACCTGATGTCGCGCATCGGTAGCGAAAGCGACCGCATCTGCGTGTTCCTGTCGCTGCACCTGCTCGACTTCGCGACCGACGTGCTGATGATCGTGATGACCGCGGCGATCCTGTTCTCGATCAACCCGTGGCTGGCGCTGATCACGCTGATCCCGTTGCCGTTCATTGCCTGGATGATTCACGTGGTGCGCGACCGCTTGCGCACCGGTTTTGAAAAGATCGACCGCGTCTGGGGCGAAGTCACCAATGTGCTGGCCGACACCATTCCCGGCATTCGCGTCGTCAAGGCATTTGCACAGGAAAAGCGTGAAGCGGTGCGCTTTCGCGATGCCAACAAGCACAACCTGGCAGTCAACGACCGTCTCAATAAAATCTGGTCGCTGTTTTCTCCCAGCGTATCGCTGCTCACCGAACTTGGCCTGCTGGTGGTGTGGGGCTTCGGCATCTGGCAAGTGTCGCGCGGCGAAATCACGGTCGGCGTGCTGACCGCCTTTATCGCCTACATCAGCCGCTTCTACGGACGGCTCGATTCGATGAGCCGCATCGTGTCGGTGACGCAGAAATCGGCATCCGCCGCCAAGCGCATTTTCGACATCCTCGATCACGTCTCCAGCGTGCCGGAGCCGACCCAGCCGGTGCTTCTGAATCAGGTCAAGGGCCGCATCGAAATCCGCGACGTCGGCTTCCGCTATGGCAATCGCGCGGTCAATCGCGGCATCAACCTGACCATCGAACCGGGTGAAATGATCGGCCTGGTCGGCCATAGCGGCTCGGGCAAGAGCACGCTGGTGAACCTGATATGCCGTTTCTATGACGTGTCGGAAGGCGCGATCCGGGTTGACGGCGTCGATATCCGCTCCTTCCCGGTGGCCGATTACCGCCGCAATATCGGCTTGGTGCTGCAGGAGCCCTTCCTGTTTTTCGGCACCATCGCCGAAAATCTGGCCTACGGCAAACCGGACGCCAGCCGCGCCGAAATCATTGCCGCCGCGCGCGCCGCGCACGCGCACGAATTCATCCTGCGTCTGCCGCAAGGCTACGACTCGATGGTCGGCGAACGCGGCCAGGGACTATCCGGCGGCGAGCGCCAGCGCATCTCGATTGCGCGTGCGCTCTTGATCGACCCGCGCATCCTGATTCTGGACGAAGCGACATCGTCGGTCGATTCCGAGACCGAAAAGGAAATTCAGAAGGCGTTGGAAAACCTGGTGCAGGGACGCACCACCATCGCCATTGCGCATCGACTGTCCACGCTGCACCGCGCCGACCGGCTGGTGGTGCTGGATCGCGGACAGGTGGTGGAAGAAGGCCGCCATGATGAATTGATGGCGCGTGAAGGGGCTTATTACCGACTGTACGAAGCGCAGGCGCGCAATGTCGATATCGACATCGATGATGCGAAAAAAGGTGATTGA
>CBFGOU010000426.1:0-4777 GCA_965650445.1 uncultured Oxalobacteraceae bacterium
CGTGCGCATGGCCTCGGCGTAGTCCTGCCCGCGTGCCGACAGTGGCCGCATCAATGCACTGGGCGGCGTGGCTGCCGGCCTGGCCGCCGCCGGCAGGTGCGCGCTGATGAAGGTGCCTTTGCCGACCGTGCCGCTCAGGTAGCCTTCGGCGCTCAGCTGGGCGTAGGCGTTGAGCACGGTCTGGCGCGACACGCTCAGCAGGCGGCACAGCGCGCGCGTCGGCGGCAGCTGCATGCCGGGCGTGAGCGCGCCGTTGAGGATGGCGTTCTTGACCTCGGTGTAGAGCTGGCGGAACAGCGGCGTGGCCGAGCTGCGTTCAAGCGGCAAGGCGGACAGGATGTCGGAGACGTGCATGCGTGGCCCGAATGAATTGGTCTTCTCATATTCGCTCTTATTGGCTATTTGAGCAAGCCAAACCGGGTCGTAGAATGGCCTTTCTGACATCACACGGAGCACGACATGCAGTTATTCGAAGCGCAGGTGAGCTGGGAACGCGGCGCGCAGCCGTTCACCGACAATCGCTACAGCCGCGCGCACGCATGGCAGTTCGACGGCGGCCTGCGCGTGCCGGCGTCGTCTTCCCCGCTGTCGGTGCCGCTGCCGATGTCCGACGCCGCCGGCGTCGATCCCGAGGAAGCGCTGGTGGCGGCGGTATCGAGCTGCCACATGCTGTTCTTCCTGTCGATCGCGGCGCAGCGCGGCTTCGTGGTCGACTCGTACCGCGATGCGGCGCTCGGTACGCTGGGCACCAACAGCGACGGTCGCAAGGCCATGACGGTGATCACGCTGCGCCCGGCGATTGCGTTCTCGAGCGAGCGCGTCCCCAGCGCGCAGGACCTGGAGGCGATCCACCATGCGGCCCATGAACGCTGCTATATCGCCAATTCGATCAAGGCCGACATTCTGATTCAAGGAGAAATGACACGTGTACAAGCAACTGACTGATTTCGAAGAGACCCGCATCGATGTGCTGCACGCCCTGATGGCGGCGCATCCGCTGGCCGCGGTGGTGACGTTTGCCGACGGCCTGTCGGCGGACCACATTCCGTTCGAGATCGGGGCGCCGACCGAACAGGCCCCGTTCGGCGTGCTGCGCGCCCACGTGGCGCGCGCCAATCCGATGTGGCGTCTGGCGGGGCGCGAGGTCATGACGATTTTCCAGGGGGCCTCCGGGTATGTGTCGCCCGAGCTGTACGAAGACAAGGCCATCCACGGCAAGGTGGTGCCGACCTGGAACTACGCGGTGGTGCATGCGCACGGGGTGCTGCGCGCGGTGGAGGATCCGGCCTGGGTGTTCGGCGTGCTGGAGCGCTTGACCGACCGGCACGAGTCCGGGCGTGCGATGCCGTGGACGATCCACGACGCGCCGCGCGACTTCATCGACAAGATCATGGCGGCGGTGGTCGGTATCGAGATTGCGCTTGTGCGCATCCAGGGCAAATGGAAGATGAGCCAGAACCGGACGGCCAGCGAACGGGTGGCGATTGCGGCCGACGTGCCGGCCATCGCCGGCTTCATCAACGCTTGATCTTGTCGCTCTCGAGCACCAGCCGGCGCGTCTTGGCGCCGGCGGTGACCTGCACGTTTTCCAGGTTGGTCACCAGGCGCGCCTCGCCGTCGGCCAGCGACTGCTCCAGTTGATGAATCAGGCGCGGGAACAGTTCGTCGTAGCGCGATTGCGCGGTGCTGTAGATCCCGGCCCAGGCGTTGCGGCCCGAGCGCTTGACCAGATACAGTCCCTGGTCGGCCAGCTCCACGACTTCCGACCACGACATCAGGCGCGGCTGGGCCGGCACGAACGGGAAGCAGGCAAAGCCGATCGAGCAGGTCTTGGCCAGCGCGCTCCCGTCGGGCAGCACGAAGGGCCGGTTGGCCACCGCCGCGCGGATGCGCTCGGCCACCACCCTGGCGTCGTCGCGATGGGTGGCGCGCGCCAGTACCAGGAACTCTTCCCCGCCCCAGCGGATCAGGTAATCGGACTCGCGGAACACTTCGCGCAGGCGCTCCTGCATCTGCACCAGCACGGCGTCGCCGGCCGCATGGCCGTGCAGGTCGTTGACTTCCTTGAAATGGTCCAGGTCGACCATGAAAAACACCAGGTCGCGCCCGGGCGAACTGTCGCGCTCATTGACGCCGGCGCGCAGCGGATCGTCGTAGCGGCGCAGGCTCAGGCCGACGTCGGCATCGACATGCTGCAGGAAGAAGCGGCGGTTGCGCAGGCCGGTCAGCTGATCGGTCAGGCTGACGTCTTCCAGCGCCTTGTAGGCTTCTTCCAGTTCGAGATTTTTTTCCAGCAGCTGCGCCTGGGTGGCGCTGAGCGTCCTCAGGGTGGCGGCCACCTGGCGGTAGGCACTGGCGTTGTCGAGCGCGATCGCGCCGTACGCGCACAGGGTGCGGAAGATCAGCCGTTCGCGCTCGCCGTACACGCCGGGCGACATCGACTGCACCGTCATCACGCCCATCACGCGCTCGCCGATCAGCAGGGGCGCGAACAGCAGGCACAAGGTGCGCAGGGTGCCGGGAATCAGATTGGGCATGTCGCCGTCCGGGTCCAGCTCGACCAGGATCTCGCGCCGCTCGCGCACGCAACGGGCCGAGGTGGCGTTCGGATCGGTCAGCGAAAAACGCACCGGCGGCAGCGTGCGCCCGGCCTCGATGCCGAAGGCGCTGCGCAGCGAGGCGCCGTCCGGCTCGATCAGGAAAATCGAGAAATGGGTGGCGTCGAGCAGGCCGTGCACATGGCGGTCGAGCGCGCGGAACACCGCCGCCGCGTCCAGGTGGGTGGTGATCTCCTGGCCGATCGCCGACAGGTGCTCCAGCGTGGCGCTGGTCTGCAGCAGCACTTCGGCGCGCTTGGCTTCGGCCGCGGCCAGCTGGCGGTGATGCTCGCCTTCGGTCTTGGCGCGCTCGGTCTGGTACTGCACCTGCATGGCGACGGCGCGGTTGGTCGCTTCCTGGCTGTGAATCTTGTCGCGCGCGGCGCCGGCGCGCAGCGCTACCTCGTAGGCGCGCTGGTAGTCGCCGATGCTGGCGTACTCGCGCGCCACCGCATCGAGCAGGTCGCCGGGCACGGTGTAGCCCTCGATGGTGGCGGCCACCGCCTTGGCCTGCTGCAGGTAGTGCAGCGCGGCGCTGGGCGCATCGGCCGGCAGCGGCGCCGGCAAACCGTGGCGGGCGTGGATTTCGGCCAGCACCCTGAGCGCGGAAATCTGGTTGTAGGCGTCGCCATGTTCGCGCGCCAGCGCCAGCGCGGCGCGGGCCTTTTCCAGGGCGGCCTGGGGACGGTTCAGGTGCGACAGGGCGTGGGCCTGGCCGCGCCGCGCGCCGCTCTGGAAGTCGGCCTGGCCAAGCACTTCGCCGCGCTCTTCGAGCAGCGCGAAACTGTCCAGGGCGCGTTCGTAATCGCCGCCGTCGAGCGCCAGGTCGCCCTGGTATTCCAGCGCGATGGCGTAGGCGCGCGAGCCGGACAAGGGCGTGAGCGTGGTCAGCGCCTCGTGCAGCAGTTCCAGCGCCGCTTCGCGCTGGCCCAGCTGGCGCAGCGTTTCGGCCGTTTGCATCAGGCTTAGGCCAATGCTCATCGGCCAGCCGGTCGGACGCGCCAGGTCCAGCCCGCGCTGCATCCATTCGAGCGCGGCGTGGTGCGCGTTCAGGCTGGTGAAGCCATTGCCGATGTTGGTGGCGACATTGATGGCGCGGCGGATCTGGCCGGTCGCCAGCGCCGCTTCATAGGTGCGCATCAGCAGGCTGACCGCGCGCCCGAAATCGCTGGCCTGGAAGGCGCTGGTGCCGAGGTAGTCGTGGATCCAGCCGACCGCCGCCGGGTGCAGGCTGTCGTCGTCGGGGTCGAAACGGTTGCCCCAGCGCGCTTCGGCCGCATGCAGGTCGCGAAACACCGCGAACAGCGCGGCGGCGGCGTCGAACACCTCGATGCGCAGCCGGTCGCCGCTGCGGTGCGCATCGATGGCGGCGGCGGCCAGTTCATCGTCGCTGATGACAGCGTTGCCACGATCGACTTCAATCCAGGCGCGCAGCCAGCGCGTGTCGGCCAGCCCGGTGGCGTCGTCATGCAGGGCGAACACCTCGAAGGCCTGGTCGGCGAGCGCGCGCGCCTCGTCCAGCTCCCCGCCCAGCCACCTGGCTTCGCCGTCGACCAGCTGGCAGCGCGCCTGCAGCAGGCTGCGCTCGGGCAGCGGCATCACGTCGCGCAGGGGCGCGATCTCGGCCATCAGCTGGCCGGCGCGGCGCACGTCGCGCTGGCGCAGATGCCACGCCAGCTCGACCACCGCGGCCACGCGTTCCGAGCCGCCAAGCGGCGCCAGCCGCGCGTCCAGCGCGGCAAGCTCGGTGTCGAAGATGAACATGGCGAGCACCGGATCTCCTCTAGCGGCTGGGCCGCAGGCTGCCGTGGGCAAGGTCATGACATGGAGAGGTCAACATTGAAATCCGCCGAGCAATGATTGTTGTCGAGTAAACGCAGTATTATTTCATAGTTAGTGGCTGTTGAGGCAATAATGGTTTCATAAAAGTAAAGCGACAGCACCCGAAAAGGTGAAAAAAGACAGCGCCGTAGATATCAAAATGATACGGGCGATGCGTCCGGTATCGGCACCGAAGCGCTCGGACAGCATGGCGACATTGCTGGCGCTGGGCAGGCAGGCCAGCAAGACCAGCACGGTCAGCGCCGGCGCCGACAGCGGTACACCCACTGCCCGGGCCGCGCTGCCGATGCCCAGCACCAGCAGCGGGTGCACCAGCAGCTTGACCATCGCAATGGGCA
>CBFGOU010000427.1:0-4768 GCA_965650445.1 uncultured Oxalobacteraceae bacterium
CCTCGACCCGCAGGCGGCCGCTGCCGGCGCATTGCCGTCATCCCAGCACAGCGCCAGACGCCCGCTCACCGCTTTCGGTGACGCCGGGCGCCCACATAATCCCCCTCCCCTGATTGAACCTGCCCGGCATGCCGGCAACACGGCCGCGCGCCGGCGGCCTGCCATCCTCAGCGGACCAGCCCGGCCAGGCCGGTGAAGCGGTTGAGCGCCATCTTGTACATACTCGGATCGGCGTGATACCCCATTCCCGGCGGGCCGGACGTTTCCGGACCACGCCGGTGCGTCCCGCCGCCGCGCGATACCGAGCTGCCGTCGTAGTCGCTCAAGCCCAGCTTGAGCCGCACCAGGCCCGGCGACTTGAAGCCCAGCCCTTTCATACGCCCCATCAGGCTCTTGCGCGGGCGCGCCGCATAGTCGAGCGTGACGGCGATGCCGCGCGGCTTGGCATAGTCGTACTCGAACTTGCCATCCTTGACCGCGTGCTCCGCCTGGGCCTGATTCGGCAGTTGCGGATCGAACAACACCAGCGGCGCCGGCTGATGCAGTTTCACGCGGCTCTCGATCGCGGCGGCGAACAGTTGCGCAGTCGCCCCGCCCATCGATCCACCGGCAATGAATTCAAAGTTCACGTTACGCGTCTTTTCGTGGGCTTGCTCGACCGCCTGCGCCACCAGCACGGCGGCCTCGTGAGTCGCTCTGAACACCTTGCCGACCTTGCCGCGGACGCTGCTGACTGCCTGCTTGACGTCGCGCATGTTCTCGGTGCCGCTGAACATGACGCGCACCTTGAGCTGCGGCTCGCCATTCGCATCGTTCGCGATCTGCTCATCCCAGATCATATGGGCGACATGGGCGGCACGCACCAGCTTTTCCCGGTCGCCGGCGGGGAGCATGGCGAACAGCCGCGAGGTGCGTATGGTGGCCTGGTTGAAATGCTCGTGACTCAATTCGACAGTTTCAGGCCGCTGCGCCATCGCCATCTTGGTGGCAAGATGATCGGTGAACACATCGGCAGTGCCACCCTGCTTGCGGCCGCACGCCACATACTCGATCTGGTACTGCGCCCCGTCGGTACGCACCAAAGGGGACAGCGCTTCGGCAAAGCGCGCCGCAAGGTTCTGCACGTCACGGTAGCCGGGCGAGTCCGGCTGGGAGGCCAGCGGCTGCCCGACGTAATCGAGCCCGTTTGACATGTGCACCTGCAAGAGATGGACCGTCTTTCCGTCGGGACCTGTAGTCTGCCGTTCGGTAACAAAACAATTGACCGCCCTGGCTGCCTGGATCAATTCGGCCATCACCTCGATTGGCAAGTTGCTTCCGAATGGCATCCGCCCGATCGCACTACTACTCGGGAGCGCCGGTCTGAGATCCAAGGGCGCTCGCAGCAGGCGGCCAGCGGCCGCGAGCTGCGCCTCCCGGGCCCGGCCGGGCGCTGCCGCCGGACCCAGTCCGAGCGCTTGGGTGATCTCCGAGACCTGCTCATCGCCCAGGCGATGAATCGACGTCAGCGTGTCCGATACGTAATCCATCTTCGGTCCCGATGGCAACTTGCCGAACGTCTTGGGACGCGCTGGCGGCGCCACGCTGCTGCCGGCCCGTGCCTGCTGCGCCGGCGCGGCGGTGGCGGTGGCATTGACGGTGGGGCGGCGCACGCTCGTGTGCGGCGGCGGCGGCGTGCCGGTCTGGCTCGGCGCCGCCGCCGTTGGTTCTTTATCGGCACGCATCAGGTACGCCAGGGTTCCCGGCGCGGGCTCGTGCCGGGCGCTGAACTGTTCAAGCCGCTGCAGCGACACGCGGCCGCCTGGCGCCTGCTGCGGCGTCGGACGCGCTGCCGTGCGCCGCCCCAGGTGCAACATCGATTTCAGCGTGCGCCCGAACCCGCGGCGCGGTTCGCTTTGGGCACGCCCGCTGGTTTCTGCAACGGTGCCAGGGTCGCGCGACCTTGTGACGGTGGATGAATTCGTTTTCATAATGGCTTCCTCGGGCAAGTGCGCACGATGTGCTCCTATCTCGGTTGCATCCGTCGCGGCCGCGCGGACGTTCTGGCATACCGTATTGAACAATTATTCTGTGGGAAAAACGCCGCGCGCAGCGAAGTGCTGCGTGGAAGAACGAAAAACTTCCTTACGGCATCGATGATTGGCCAGCCTGCCTGCGCGGCGCACGCCGGACACTTCGCGTCCGTAGCGCAGCGCTTCGCTGCGCGGCGCGCAGAGGCCTGCGTGCGAATGTTCCAATCCAGGTTTGCTGTCGTTTTTGAAGGAGACCGCCCCATGAATCCCGTATTGCGCCCCCCTTGCCTGCCCTGGTGCGCGCCGCTCGGCATTGCCGCCGTCGTGGCCGCCGTCGTGGCCGCCGCGCCCGCGCGCGCCGACTGTTTCGACGACGCCGGCGCCTATCACCACGTCAATCCCCTGATCCTGCGCGCGATTGCGTGGCAGGAATCGCGCAACCGCCCGAATGCCGTGCACGTGAACGCCAATGGTTCGCGCGACTATGGCGTCATGCAGATCAACTCGATCCATCTGCCCGAGCTGGCGCGCTACCGCATTACCAGCACGACCTTGATGGAACCGTGCAAGAACATTTATATCGCCGCCTGGCACCTGCGCAGCAAGATCGACAAACACGGCAACACCTGGTCGGCCATGGGCGCCTATCATTCAGAGACACCGGCCGAACGCGACCGCTATGCGCGCAGCATCGCGGCCATCCTGGCCGGGTGGCGGCAGCTACCGCAAGGCGCGCTCGCCGGCGCCGCCCCATAAAGCGAAAAACGCAGGCTTGGCGCCTGCGTCAACCTGCCTGGCTGGCCCGGTGGCGGGCCGCTGCCACCATCAGCCCGAGTAGGGCTTGTACGAGATCTTGTCCGTACCTTTGATCGTTGCGGCGTCCGGGGTCAGCGCGACCACTTTCATGCCGCCATCGTCGACGTTCGAAAAGCTCGCGCTCGAGGTCTTCGAATCGGTGCGGAACAGCGATTCCTTGATGTTCTCGAAGGTCGAGTCCTCCACCGTCAGCTTGGTCGTGATCGGCTGGCCGCCGTTGGTGCGGAATAGCTTGCCGGCGCCGTTGACGTAGACATTTCTCATCAGCACTTCCGCGTCGCCGTTGTCCTGCACCACCTTGTCGGAACCGTTGTAGAACGAGCTGTTGGTGATGACGACCTTGGCCGGCCCCTTCGGAATGTCGTCGACCGACATGCCGGAGAGCTTGGCGTCGTGGATGCGGTTCTTCTCGCCATCGATCGTGATGGCATCCTCGCCGATGTCGCGGTTGGTGACGTGATCGAGCGTGGCATCGCCGATCAGGTGGATGCCGTCGCCGCCCGAGTACTGGACGTTTTTCAAGGTGGCGCCAGGTTCGAGGATGAACACCGGTTGCTGGTGCTCGTCCTGGGATCCATCGCCCATCGCCTTGGTCGGACGATAGTACTTGCCGCCGCCGTCGAAGGTTTCGCCGGCCTTCACGATAATGGGTTTGTCGACATCGACGATGCCGGTCGGCTCGGGCATGGGCTGATTACGGCTTGGCTTGGTACCGCTGGGCACCTCGGTGCTCGGCGGGGCCGACGACGGCTGCGTCTTTTTCGTCGATTTGTGTTCCGGCTCGCTTTCGGGCACATGGTGCGACGACTTCGGGGTGTTCGTCTTCGGCTTGTGCTGGGGTTCGCTGTCGGGCACATGGTGCGACAACCTCGAGTTGTTCGTCTTCGGCTTGACCTTGTTGTCGTTGTCGTCGGATTGCTTCAAGCTGCTAAACAGATGCTCGAGACGCTTGAGCATCTGCTCCACTTGCTGATCCGGGGACAGACCGGTGCTGCTGTTGGGCATATCGGGAAAATTCAGCTGCGATTGGTGGGAATGTACGCATACACTCATGTCAGCTCCTGTACGGTGGGGTTAGGGGGGAAAACACGCGCAGGGTGAGGCTGGGCTAGCGTGTTCACTGCAATGATCTCGGGAATACGCCTGCCGGCCCTTGCGCGCACCGAAGCGGCGATGCCGCGTGCGAAGTTGCAGGTTTCGGACTTGCGTCTCTTGCAGTGTGGCGCGGCATTTACCTCCATCGACACCCCGAATTGATCTGCCAGAATACCTGGGGCCGCTATCAGAAATACATTGGGACGGTTAGGCACACGCGAACCCATGGGGAGAGCCGCAATGCAAACCACACCAGAGAAGATCGTCATCCTTGGCGGCGGCATGGGGTCGATGGCGGCCGCATGGTACCTGAGCGACCAGCCAGACTGGCAGGACCGCTACGCCATCACCGTCTACCAGCAGGGCTGGCGTCTGGGCGGCAAAGGCGCGAGCGGGCGCAACCCCCAACGTGCCCAGCGCATCGAGGAACACGGTCCCCACGTCTGGTTCGGCTTCTATGGCAATGCGTTTGCGCTGATGAAGGCCGCTTACGCCAGGCTTGCGCGGCCGGCCGGCACGCCGCTGGCAAGCTGGCGTGACGCGTTCGCACCGCACCAGTATTCGGCCATGGCCGAGCGGGTCGGCGCCGAATGGCGGCCCTGGCATGAGCTGTTTCCCATCATGCCCGGTGAACCTGGCCCCGGCACCCCAGCCACGCTGTGGGAACTGGGGCGGGCGATGCTGCGCTGGATCAGCCTTATGCTGAACCAGTTGCGTGCCGGCCGGGCCGGCCTTGGTCTGCCGGCGCGGCTGGACACGGAACTGCTGGCGCAGGTCCAGGCCCTGCCTTCCGATCCGCGCACGCACGCGCCCACGGGCGCGATCGTGCTCATGACCGTGATGGG
>CBFGOU010000428.1:0-4763 GCA_965650445.1 uncultured Oxalobacteraceae bacterium
CGTGTCGCGTGCGGATTATCTGGCCGGACTCGACGCGCGCTATGGTCCCTTTGCCTGCCAATTGAGCATGCTGGCCAAGAAATTCCAGTCCAGAGCGATCCTGCTGTTGGTGGAACAGTACCTGCAATAAAGGATGGCCTCGAATCGCGCATCGTGCCGCACCGCGAGAGAGTACCATGATGGCGAGTCTCTGACGGTGAATCGTTATCAGGCGTTTTCGTCCGCCAGAATTGCGGCGGAAGGTGTTCGTTAAGGAGCGCTCGACACCATGCAGGAACACCGGCCGTGACCTCCGACACCATATCCGCTGGGCACGCCTGTCCCTCGATAATTAATGTCGCCGAAGAATCCTTAGACAGCGTTCAGGCACGCTGCAGTCTCGATATCACGACAAGCCTGCGGCTGGCCTCTCAGCTGGCGCGAACCTTGGCGGGCCTGCATGTCGCCCACATCACCCACCAAGCGGTGTGCGCCGCCAACGTGATGGTGGGTGTGCGCGATGGCCAGCTCGGCCTGGTCGAGCTGCGCATGGCCGGTGCCGAAGCCCAGCCGGGCGGCGCGCCGGCAGCGACGGCCGGGGATTGGTCCTATTTTTCGCCCGAACAAACCGGGCGCATGAATCGCCCGGTCGATTACCGGACCGATTTCTATTCCCTGGGCGTGCTGCTCTACCGTATGCTGAGCGGGAAGTTGCCGTTTCTGGCCGATGATCCGCTCGAATGGGCGCATTGCCACGTTGCGCGCCTGCCGCCGCCCTTGCGCGAACTGGCCCCCGGTGTGCCGCACGCGGTTGCCGAGATCGTCATGCGCCTGCTCGCCAAGCGGCCGGAGGACCGCTACCAAAGCGCGCACGGGCTGCAGCGCGATCTCGAGCGCTGCCTGGCCCAATGGCAGATTGACGGACGCATCGAATCATTCCCGCTCGGCGCCGAGGATGTGCCGGATCACATCCAGATGCCCCAGAGGCTGTACGGACGCGAGAGGGAACTCGCGCAGCTGTTCGGCGCCTTCGAGCGCATGACGGCGAGCGGCGACCCGGCGCTGGTGACGCTGGCGGGATACTCCGGCGTCGGCAAGTCCGCGCTGGTGCATGAATTGCGTCAGCCGATCATCGACCGGCGCGCTTATTTTGTATGCGGCAAGTTCGACCAGTACCAGCACGACGTTCCCTATATCCCCTTGACGCAGGCGTTTCGCGAGCTGGTGCAGCAATTGCTGGCTGACAGCGAGGAGCGCATCGCCGGCTGGCGGCAGCAGATCCAGGGCGCGCTCGGCAACAATGGCCAGTTGATCGTCGATGTCCTGCCCCAGCTCGAACTGATCATCGGCAAGCAGGCGCCGGTGCCGGCGTGGCCGCCGCTCGAGGCGCAAAACCGCTTTCATATGGTTTTCCAAAAGTTTATGGCGGTGTTCGCCCGCAAGGAACATCCGCTGGTGCTCTTTCTCGATGACCTGCAGTGGATCGATGCGGGCAGTCTGAAACTGGTCGAACAGCTGCTCACCCACGCCGACACGCGCTACTTGCTGCTGATCGGCGCCTACCGCGACAGCGAAGTGGGTCCGGCACATCCGCTGCGGGCGAGCATGGATGCGATCCGGCAGAGCGGCACGGCGGTGACCAGGCTTGAGCTCAAGGCGCTGCCGCTGGCGCAGCTGAACCGGCTGGTGGCCGACGCGCTCCATGCGCAGGCCGCGCCGTGCGAAGCGCTGACACGCCAGATATTCGAGCGCACCGGCGGCAACCCCTTCTTCTTCACCCAGTTTCTCGGCTCGCTGCGCGAAGAAGGCTTGCTGCTGCACGATGCGCAGCATCGCGGCTGGCAGTGGGATCTCGGCAAAATCGCCGCCAAGGACTTCGCCGACAACGTCGTCGACCTGGTGGTCGGCAAGCTGCGCCGGCTTCCCGCCGCCACCCAGCATGCCTTGCAGCGCGCCGCGTGCCTTGGCAACCGGTTCGACCTGCGCCGGCTGGCCCTGGTCAGCGGCCAGGCCGGGGTGGAAGCGGCACTCGCGCCGGCGCTGCACGCGGGCCTGATCGTGCGCACCGATGGCAGCGGCAAGTTCCTGCACGACCGCATCCAGCAGGCCGCCTATTCGCTGTTGGCGCAAGAACAGCGCGTTCAGCTCCACCTGCACATCGGCCGCGTGCTGGTGGCCAGCCTGACGGCCGACGAGCTGGCCGAGGACCTGTTCGATGTCGTCAGCCAGTTCAACCGCGGCGCGGCCATGCTGGCCGATCCGGACGAGATGGCCCGGGTGGCGCAACTGAACCTGCGTGCCGGGAAACGCGCCAAGCACGCGGCGGCGTACGGGTCGGCGTGCGTGTATCTCGCAGCCGGCGTGGCCTTGCTCGACGAACGCGCCTGGGAGGGTCGCTACGCGCTCATGCACGAGCTGTGGCTGGAACGCGCCGAATGCGAATTTTTGAGCGGAGATTTCGAGGGCGCCGAACAGCTCATCGCCAAATTACTGCAACGCAGCGTCTCCAGGGGCGACCAGGCGCGGGTCTATCGCCTCAAAGTCGTCCTGCACGTCATGAAATCGGAGAACCAGCAGGCCGTCGCCAGCGCGCTCAGCTGCCTGCGCCTGTTTGGCATCGACATGCCGGCCCACCCCAGTTGGGAACAGGTCGAGGGCGAATACACGAACGTCTGGCAGACGCTGGGCACGCGCTCCATCGAGAGCCTGGTCGAGCAGCCACTGATGAGCGACCCGGACATGCAGCTTGCCATGGACGTGTGCGCGGTATTGATGCCGCCCGCGGCCTTCACCGATAGCAATCTCAATTACTTGTGCAACTGCCATATGGTCAACCTGGCCCTCAAGCATGGAGTCAGTGGCGCCTCCGCTTACGGCTATGCCTGTTTCGGTGCGCACCTGGGGCCCGCCTTCCAGCGTTATGCCGATGGCTATCGTTTCGCCAAGCTTGCCTGCGATCTCGTGGTCAAGCATGGCTACACTGCCTACCAGGCGAAGGTCTCCCTGGCGACAGGAATAGCGGCCTTCTGGTCCCAGCCGGTATCGAGCGCGGTGGAATTTCACCGGATGACCTTTCGTGCCGGCGTCGACACCGGAGATTTAGCCATGAGTTGCTATAGCGGCTATCTGACGCTCGCCGAACTGCTCGTGCGCGGCGATCGTCTTGACACGGTATGGCGGGAATCGGAAAGAAACCTGGAGTTTGCGCGCAAGGCCAGGTTTCGCGACGTGGCCGACATCGCGGTGAGTCAGCAACGCCTGATCGCCAGTTTGCGGGGCAATGCCGCGCCGGACGCGGCCCCGTTCGACGAGGCGGCATTCGAGGCGCAGCTGAGCGCGCGAATGCCGGCGCTGGCCGGCTGGTATTGGGTCAACAATATGCAAGCACGGTTCCTGTCCGGCGACTACCCCGCCGGCCTGGCGGCGGTTCGCCAGGCCGAGCCGCTGGCGCTAACCTTCGGCCACAATGTCGCATTGCTGGACTACGCCTTCTATGCCGCGCTGACGACAGCGGCCGGCTATGATGAGCTTGGCGCCGGGGAGCGCGGCGCGTGGCGCGCACGCCTCGCGGTGCACCAGGCGCGGCTGGGCGAGTGGGCCGAAAACTGTCCGCCGACTTTCCGCGACAAGCACGCGCTGGTCTCGGCCGAGATCGCCCGCCTGGACGGCAACAGCGACACCGCGATGCAGCTGTATGAAACGGCGATCCAGTCAGCCCGTGCCAGCGGCTTTGTCCAGAACGAGGCCATCGCCAATGAATGTGCGGCGGCGTTCTACCGTACCCGGGGTGTCGGCGCGATCGCCAGCGTGTATCTGCGCCAGGCGCGCGACTGCTATGCGCGCTGGGGCGCCGACGCCAAGGTGCGCCAGCTCGAAGAGCGTGATCCGCAACTGCGCACCCGCGCCGAGCGCGCGCCCGCCGCGCCGTTCGAGGGCGAGGTGCAACTCGACATGCTGGCGGTGACCAAGGCTTCGCAAGCGATCTCCGGCCGGATCGTGCTCGATGAAGTGATCGACACGCTGATGCGCATCATGCTGGAGAACGCCGGCGCCCAGACCGGCTACCTGCTGCTGGCCGGTCCCGAAGGCGTGCAGCTGGCGGCCGACGCCACTGTCGAGCGGCAGGCGGTGCGGGTGCGCCAGCATTTCGGCAAGGCGCCGCCGGCAATGGCCTTGCCCGAGGCGATCCTCAACTATGTCCGGCGCAGCCGCGAGCCGGTGCTGCTGATGGACGCTAGCGCCCCGCACGCGTATGCGGCCGACCCATACTTCGCGCAACGGCAACCCAAGTCGGTGCTGTGCCTGCCCATTACCCGCCAATCCGTGCTGATCGGGCTACTGTATCTGGAAAACAATCTCGTCACGCATGCATTTACCCCGGAGCGGGTGGCGGTCATGGAACTGCTCGCCTCGCAGGCTGCCATCTCCCTGGAAAACGCCCGGCTCTATACGGAGGTACGCGAACGCGAAACGCGGGTCCGGCAGCTGGTGGAATCGAACATCATCGGTGTTTATTTCTTTAGTATGCATGGCGGCATGAGCGACGCCAACGATGCCATGTTGCGCATGATCGGTTACAGCCGCGACGAACTGCAGTCAGGAACAATGCCAAGGCTGCTTACCCCGCCTGCCTATCGCGCGCTCGATGAACGGAAGATAGCGGAGGTGCGCGCAACCGGAAAATGCACGCCGTACGAAAAGGAATATCTCCGCAGGGACGGTAGTGCGGTGCCGGTCCTGATCGGCTCCACCCTGTTTGAAGACTCGCAAGAACATGGGGTGGC
>CBFGOU010000429.1:0-4760 GCA_965650445.1 uncultured Oxalobacteraceae bacterium
GCAATGGCGCTTCCGGCTGACCGGCAAGCTCTCGCGCATCGACCTCAAGCTGCGCAGCGGCGTGGACCGCAATCGTTTCGAGGGCGAACTGAGGCGCGAACTCGAGCGCGATTTCCCCGGCCGCTTCCTGGTCGGCCAGCCCAACGACGACGACCAGGAAAGCCGCAACAACAACATGAGCCGCGCCTACCGGGTCAACCTGACGGTGCTGGCGCTGGTCGCGCTGTTCACCGGCGCCTTCCTGGTGTTTTCCACCCAGGCGCTGTCGGTGATGCGGCGGCGCAGCCAGTTCGCCCTGATGCGCGTGCTCGGCGTCGAACGGCGCCAGCTGCTGCGCCAGGTGCTGCTGGAGGGCGGCCTGCTCGGCACCATCGGCGCGGCGCTCGGCATCGCCGGCGGTTACGTCCTGGCCGCCGCCGCGCTGCGCCTGTTTGGGGGCGACCTGGGCGCCGGCTACTTCTCCGGCGTGAAGCCCAGCGTGCAGTTCGCGCCGGTGGCCGCGCTGGTGTTCTTTGCGCTCGGCCTGGGCGTGGCGCTGCTGGGCTGCCTCGCGCCCGCGCTCGAAGCGGCGCGCGCAGCCCCGGCGGTCGCGCTCAAGGCGGGCAATGACGAAGTCGCCCTCGCGCGGCTGGCGCGGGTGTGGCCATCGGTGCTGTGCATGGCCCTGGCCGCCGCGCTGACGTGGGCGCCGCCCATCTTTGAGCTGCCGATGTTCGGCTACCTCGCCATCGGCCTGCTGCTGGTCGGCGGCATCGGCCTGATGCCGCGCCTTGCCGCCGGCCTGTTCGGCCTGCTCAACCGCTTCGCCCCGCTGCGTCCGGTGCCGGCGCTGACCCTGGCGCGCCTGGCCAATGCGTCCGGCCAGGCCGCCATCGCGCTGGGCGGCGTGCTGTCGAGCTTCAGCCTGATGGTGGCGATGGCGATCATGGTGTCGAGTTTTCGCGTGTCGCTGGACGACTGGCTGGTGCGGCTGCTGCCGGCCGACCTGTACGTGCGCGTGGCCGGCAGTACCGGCGGCATCAACCCCGCCGAGCAAACCGCGCTGATGGCGCTGCCCGGTGTCGCGCAGGTCAACTTTCTGCGTTCGCGCCCGGTCGCGCTCGACCCGGCGCGCCCGCCTGTCGCCCTGCTGGCCAGGCCGATCGACCTGGCCGACCCTGGCCGGGTGATTCCGCTGATCGGCAATCCGGCCCCGCTGCCGCCAGGCGCGCTGCCGGTGTGGGTATCGGAAGCCATGATCGACCTGTACCGCGCCAGGGTGGGCGGCACGCTCGACATTCCCCTGGGCGGACGGGTGCACCGCTTCTTCGTGGCCGGTGCGTGGCGCGACTACTCCAACCAGTCCGGCTCGATCCAGGTGCGCCTGGCCGATTACCGCGCGCTCTCGGGCGACCAGCAGATCAACGATGCCGCCCTGTGGGCCGCCAGGGACGTGCCGGTGGAGCGCATCGAAGCGGCCATCCGCGCCCTTCCCTTCGCCGCCGCGCTGGAATTTTCCCGTCCGGGCGACATCCGCGCCATGAGCATGACCATCTTCGACCGCAGCTTTGCCGTCACCTATCTGCTGGAAGCCATTGCGATCGCCATCGGCCTGTCCGGCGTGGCCGCCACCTTTTCGGCGCAGACGCTGGCGCGTGCGCGCGAATTCGGCATGCTGCGCCACGTCGGGGTCAGCAAGGGGCAGATCCTGCGCATTCTCGCGCTCGAAGGCGGCGCCCTCACCGGCCTTGGCGTGGCGTGCGGCTTCGTCCTTGGCCTGGTCATCAGCCTGATCCTGGTGTTTGTCGTCAATCCGTAATCGTTCCACTGGTCGATGCAGCTGCACCTGCCGTGGCAACTGCTGGCCGGCGTGGCCGGCGTGCTGCTGGGCGCGTCCATCCTCACCGCGCTGGTGTCGGGGCGCTATGCGCTGTCCGCCGGTCCGATCCGCGCCGTCAGGGAGGACTGGTGATGCGCTGCCTGCTCGCCGTGCTGCTCCTGTTCGCCCGGCTGGCGTGCGCGGCGCCGCCGGAGTTCGCCCAGGTCGACAGCGCCCGCCGGCTGGCGTTCCCGCGCGACTTCGGCGCCCACCCCGAATACCGCACCGAATGGTGGTATGTCACGGGCTGGCTGCAAACGGCCGATGGCAAGCCGCTCGGCTTCCAGGTCACGTTCTTCCGCAGCGCCACCGGGCATGACCGCGCCAACCCGAGCGCCTTCGCGCCGCGCCAGCTGATCATCGGCCACGCGGCGCTGTCCGATCCCGCGCGCGGCAAGCTGGCGCACGACCAGCGCAGCGCGCGCGAAGGCTTCGGCCTGGCGTTCGCAGGCAGCGCCACCACCGACATCAAGCTGGACGACTGGCGCATGCGGCGCATGGACGACGGCAGCTACCGCGTCTCGATCAGGTCGCCGCAGGCGGCCATGGAACTGACCCTGACCCCGACCCAGCCGGTGCTGGCGCAAGGCCAGGCAGGCTACTCGCGCAAGGGAGCGGACCCGGCGCACGCCAGCTACTACTACAGCGAACCGCACCTGAAAGTGAACGGAACCACGGCTGCCGGAACGGTCGAGGGCAGCGCCTGGCTCGATCACGAATGGTCCAGCCAGGCCCTCGACCCGGCCGCCAGCGGGTGGGACTGGGTCGGCGCCAACCTGAATGACGGCGCGGCCCTGATGGCTTTTCAAATCCGAAGCAGGCAAGGTGGTAAACTATGGGCCCATGCCACGCTGCGCGACGCCAGCGGCAAGGTGACGCAGTACGCGCCGGATGAGGTCAGCTTTTCCCCGCGAACGCGCTGGAAATCGCCGCGCACCGGTGCCGAGTATCCGGTGGCGACCGAGCTTGCCACCGGGAGCACGCGCTGGGGCGTCACGCCGCTGCAGCCGGACCAGGAACTCGACTCGCGCCGCTCGACCGGCGCGGTGTACTGGGAAGGCGCGGTGACCCTGACGCGCGATGGCGCGCCGGCCGGGCGCGGGTACCTGGAAATGACCGGCTACGCCCAGGCGATGAAACTTTAACGAAAGAAGTGAAGTACCAACACGATGACCAATAGCTCCACCGGAACTGCCGCGCCTTCCCTCAGTGTCAATACCAACGGTAAGCAGGAGCGCCAAAAAGGCAGTCTCGCCGCTTTTCGCGGCTTACTGCCATTCCTGCTCCCGTACCGCCGCCAGTTTTTCCTCGCCGGTATCGCCCTGATCGTGGCGGCCGGCTCGACCCTCGCCATTCCCTACGCCTTCAAGCGCATGATCGACCAGGGCTTCGGCGCCGCGGCCGGGGCGCACAGCATCCAGCACGTCGACGCCACCTTCCTGGCGCTGTTCGGCGTGGCCACCGTGCTGGCGCTGGCCACCGCCGCACGCTTTTTCACCGTGTCATGGCTGGGTGAACGCGTCACCGCCGACATCCGCAGTGCCGTGTATGCCCACGTCGTCGAGCAAAGCCCGGAATTCTTCGAAACCACCCAGACCGGCGAAGTCCTGTCGCGCATCACCACCGACACCACCCTGATCCAGTCCGTGGTCGGCACCAGCCTCTCCATGGCACTGCGCAACATGCTGCTGTTCCTGGGCGGCCTGGCGATGATGTTCGTGACCAGCCCGAGACTGTCGTCCATCATCCTGGGCCTGCTGGTGCTGGTGGTGGTACCGATCGTGCTGTTCGGCCGGCGCGTGCGCGCGCTGTCGCGCGATTCGCAGGACCGCATTGCCGACGCTTCCGCCATGGCCGGCGAAATCCTCAACGCCATGCCGACCGTTCAGGCCTTCACGCACGAAAGGATCGAATCGATCCGCTTCGGCGCCTCGGTCGAAGGCGCCTTCAGCACGGCGATGCGGCGCATCCGCGCGCGCGCCCTGCTCACCATGCTGGCCATCGTGCTGGTTTTCGGCACCATCGTATTCGTGC
Source organism: uncultured Oxalobacteraceae bacterium (assembly GCA_965650445.1). Classification (GTDB taxonomy): domain Bacteria; phylum Pseudomonadota; class Gammaproteobacteria; order Burkholderiales; family Burkholderiaceae_D; genus Telluria_A. The sequence goes on from CBFGOU010000429.1 coordinate 3,893, forward strand.
TGTGGCTGGGCGCGCACGCCGTGCTGGCCGGGACCATGACCGGCGGCGACCTTGGACAATTCATCCTGTACGCCTCCATCGTGGCCGGCTCGATCGGCGCACTGTCCGAGGTGATGGGCGAAGCCCAGCGCGCCGCCGGCGCCACCGAACGCCTGCTCGAACTGCTGTCGGTGCGCTCGCCGATCCAGAACCCGGCGCGCGCGCTGCCGCTGCCCGCGCGCAAGGCCAATGGCGCCTCGCTGGCGCTGTCCGACGTCACGTTCTCGTACCCCTCGCGCCCTGAAGCGGCCGCGCTCGGCCACCTGTCGCTGCAGATCCAGCCCGGCGAGACGGTCGCCGTGGTCGGCCCCTCCGGCGCCGGCAAGACCACCCTGTTCCAGCTGTTCCTGCGCTTTTACGATCCGCAGGCCGGCAGCATCGCCCTCGACGGCGTCGATATCCGCGAACTCGACCTGCACACGCTGCGCGGCGCCATCGGCATCGTCCCGCAGGACACCATCATTTTCTCGGCTGACGCGATGGAAAACATCCGCTACGGCCGCGCCGGCGCCACCGACGAAGAAGTCATCCAGGCGGCCAGGCTGGCGGCAGCGCACGAATTCATCGAACGCCTGCCGAACGGCTACCGCTCGTTCCTGGGCGAGCGCGGCGTGCGCCTGTCGGGCGGCCAGCGTCAGCGCATCGCCATCGCGCTCGCGCTGCTCAAGAACCCGCCGCTGCTGCTGCTCGACGAAGCCACCAGCGCGCTCGACGCCGAATCCGAACGCCTGGTGCAAAGCGCACTGGAGGCGGCCATGGTGGGCCGCACCACCATCATCATCGCGCACCGCCTGGCCACCGTGCAGCGGGCCGACCGCATCATCGTCAT
>CBFGOU010000430.1:0-4758 GCA_965650445.1 uncultured Oxalobacteraceae bacterium
CTGATGCATGGCGCACCGGAGACGCTGCACCACGTTGCCGAAAACATCGGCGCCGGGGCGGCCGGCGTGCCGGGCGTGGGCTTCCTGCTCAAGCCGCTGGCGACCTCGGTGGTCGATGCGGTGGCCGGCGTGATCGCCGGCGCTTGCGCCCTGCTGGTGGTCAGCGGCGTGACGCGCCTGTTCAAACGCTAGCTTAGTCGTCCCCGCGTGCGCGAGGACGACGTTACTTCTTCTTAGCTTTCGGCTTGGGCATGGGCATCGCCTGCGCGGTGATGCGCAGCAGTTCGGTCAGCCAGTCGCGCTCGTCCCAGCGATCGCCATCGATCAGATAGTAATTCTTGGCACCCGGAAAAGGAGGACTCTCCACCGGGTCGCCAATGAATTCACGGCCAGGCTCGCTTTTCTTGACGTACAGCTGGTCGTCGCAGACCACCGCCGCCATTTTGCCGTCGCAAAAAATCCCGAACTCCCCGAACATCTTCCTGGCCGAGACCTCGCCCGCGCCAGCCATCTGGTCGACCAAGAAGTCGACCGTCGTTTGTTTTGATCCCATTCTGGTTTACCCGTATTTGTGTGCACTGCACGCAACGAACAAGGCGCATAACGCCTGCCGAAACGTGCTCACGATTGACTTTCTTTACCCGAACAACGAGCATGCCAAAGCAATTGTCTTTTCACAATAATTGCCAGGCTACCAATTTCAAACCGTTCCATCGCTCAGGATACCGCATGCATTCAACGTCCCTCCCACGCAAACACTTGATTGCCCTTTCCATCGCCGCCCTGTTCGCCAGCGATGCCGCCCTGGCCCAGGACGTCCCCGAACCCGGCGCCACCGTGATCGTAACCGGCACCCGCGTGGCCAACCGCACCGCGCTCGATACCGCCGCCGCCGTCGACATCATTTCCGCCGACACCCTCAAACAGTCGGGCACCACCGAAATCAACCAGGCGCTGGCGGTAGCCCTGCCCTCGCTGAACTTCCCGCGGCCCGGCCTGGCCGACGGCACCGACACCGTGCGCCCCGCCACCCTGCGCGGCATGGCGCCCGACCAGACCCTGGTGCTGGTGAACTCCAAGCGCCGCCACGCTTCCGCGCTGGTCAACGTGAACGGCACCATCGGGCGCGGCGCGGCCTCGGTGGACATGAACACGATCCCGACGGCCATCGTGAAGAACATCGAGGTGCTGCGCGACGGCGCCGCCGCCCAGTACGGCTCGGACGCGATCGCCGGCGTGGTCAATCTGCGCCTGCGCACCAACCGCGACGGCGGCGAAGCCACCGTCAGCTACGGCGCGCGCCTGACCGACTACAGCTTCCAGGTCGCGCCCGGCCCCGCCGGCAGCACCTGGCAGGCCCAAACCGAACGCGAACGTACCGATGGCCAGACCGCCACCGTCAGCATGTGGAAAGGCTTGCCGCTGGGCGAGAACGGCTTCCTCACCGTGGCGGCCGAATACAAGGACCAGCGCCACACCGAACGCAGCGGCTACGACATGCGGCAGCAATATCCCTTGGTCAATGGCGCCTTCGACCCGCGCGAAAACACCATCAACCGCTACAACGCCTGGTACGGCGAGCCGGAACTCAAGCAGCCGACCTTGTTCGCCAACGCCGGCAGCACCCTGGCCAACGGGGTCAAGGTGTATGGCTGGGCCAGCTACCAGAAACGCGATTCGCGCTCGGGCGGCTTCTTCCGCTGGGCCAACGATCCGCGGAACATCATTTCGATCTATCCGGACGGCTTCCTGCCGATCATCGCGCCGACCGTGGAAGATTATTCCGCCACCGGCGGGGCCAGCTGGGACCTGGGCGAGTGGGCCATGGACGCCTCGCTCGGCTACGGCAAGAACAAGATGGAATTCAGCATCGAGAACACGCTGAACCGCTCGATCGGCCCAGGCAGCAAGACCACCTTCGACGCCGGCGGCTTTTCCTACGACCAGCTGGTGTTCAACCTGACCGGTGTCCGCAGCGTGGCGCTGGCCAGCCTGGCCTCGCCCCTGAACGTGGCGCTGGGTGTGGAAGCGCGCCGCGAAAGCTTCCAGCAATTCGCCGGCGAGCCCGATTCCTACCGCCATGGCGGCGAACTGTATTCCAACGGCACCTTCACCCCGCCCGGCGCGCAAGTGTTCGCGGGCTTCCGGCCAAGCAATGCCAGCGACAGCCACCGCAACGCGGTCGGCGCCTTCGTCGACCTGGAAGCCAATCTGACCGAACAGCTGCTGGCCTCGGTGGCGGTGCGCGCCGAGCACTATTCGGACTTCGGCAGCAGCCTGGCCGGCAAGCTTTCCGGCCGCTACGACTTCACCAAGCAGTTCGCCCTGCGCGGCTCGCTCCAGAACGGCTTCCGCGCGCCCTCGCCGCAGCAGCAAAACTTCACCTCGACGGCGACCAACTTCATCACCGGCGTGCCGTACGAAATCACCACCTTCAAGCCGACCGATCCGGTCGCCAAGGCCCTCGGCGCCAAGCCGCTGGACGCGGAGAAGTCGGTCAATCTGTCGCTGGGCGCGGTGGCGCGCTTCGGCGCGGCCAGCCTGACCGTGGACGCTTACCGCATCAAGGTGCGCGACCGCATCGTGCTGTCGGAAAACCTGACCCAGGACGACGTGCGCGCCTTCCTGGCCAGCCAGGGCTTCATCGGCGTGGGCGGCGGGCGCTTCTTCATCAATGGCGTCGATACCACCACCGACGGCGTGGATGTGGTGCTGAGCTGGCCATGGAATGCCGGGACGGCCGGCAAGTTCGACTTCACCCTGGCGGCCAACGTCAACAAGACCGACGTCACCAAGGTGCCGGAAACGGCGCAGCTGGCGGCGCTCGCCTCGGCGCCGCCGCTGTTCGACCGCCTGAACGTGCTGTCGCTGGAGGAAGGCCAGCCGAAGAACAAGCTCAATGCGAGCGTGAACTGGAAGCTGGGCGCGCTGGGCGCTACCCTGCGCGCCACCCGCTACGGCAAGGTGCTGTCGCCGAACGCCAGCCCGGCCCTTGACGTGGTGCTCAGCGCCAAGACCGTGGTCGACCTGGAAGGCCGCTACGCGCTCACCTCCAAGCTGAACCTGGCGCTGGGTGCCGAAAACCTGTTCGACCAATATCCGGAATCGGTCGGCGCGGCGCTCAACCCGAGCGGCAACGCGCCGTTCCCGAACTATGCCCCGTTCGGGCGTAGCGGACGCTACGTGTACGCGCGCGCCAGCTACGCGTTTTAAGCGACGGCGAGCTGGCGCTGGCTGAAGGCATCGCGGATGCTCCAGCCCAGCGCCAGCGTGGCCTGGCCGCTCAGTACCCAGCTGAGCGCGCCGTAACTGACCGGCACGATGGCGCTGGGCTGGGCAATCCAGCCCGCCACTGCCAGACCCAGCAGCGCCAGCACAATCCCCAGATTGATGAACAGGAACACGTGCAGGATGCGCTCGGTGACGGGCAGGGTGCGCGTGCCCAGCTCCAGCACCGTGTCGACCAGATCGATCACGACTTCGGCCACGAACAGGGCGATGATGGCCGCCGCCCACGCGCCATGCCATTCGTACCAGGCCAGCATGAAAAAGATGGCGGCGAACAGCAGTTCGCGCAGGCTGTGCAGGCGCACTTCGCGCCGCGCCCCCCGCTGCGCGGGCAGACGCGCGATCCACTCGTGATTGAGCACGATGTCCAGGCCGCCGATCAGCCCGTGCGAGATCAGCGCGGCGATCCAGGGCGCCATGCGCTAGGCGGCACGCCGGCTCAGCAGGGCACCCGCCGCCAGGCCCAGCCCGAACGTCGCGTAGACCAGCGCCAGCGCCGGTTTGGACAAGCGCTTTTCGTAGCCGGGCTGCAAGCGCTCGGGCGTGAGCTGGTAATCGGCGAAGCAGGCCACGGCGGCCGCCGCGCTCGCCACTTCCAGCGTGGTCAGCGGTTCCTTGCGGTCCAGCACCTTGCCCAGCAGGCGTTCGACCAGCACCGCCCAAAAGGTGGCGGTGGCATGGTGGATCAGATAGCCGGTCAGCGTGTAGCGCAGGCTGGGGCGGTTTTTCATGGCGGCTTCGTCGCCATATAGCCAGTGGCTGATGGCGTTGGTCGGCGCATACGGGCTGCCGGTCTGGCGCCTGCCGAGCGCGGCCAGGGCGACGGTCGACAGCACGCTGGCGGCGCTGCCGCCGACCAGGCCGCGCCGGAGCGGGGTATTCCAGTTGCCCATGGGAATCTCCATGCAATCTTGCTGATATACTCATTTGACTGTGAACTCATCGCGATGGTTTGGTCTCTATGAAAATATGACGGAGCCGTGCGGAATTTCTGTCTTGACAGAAATTACTGAAATGGCGGAATATGGTGACATTGAGTCGCATTGAATTGAGAACCCCATGCGCATTTTATTGTCCGGCGCCACAGGATTTATCGGAAGCCATTTGCTCGACGCATTGCTTGCCGAAGGCCATGAGGTCACGGCGGTGGCGCGTCACGCCGGCATGGCGCGCACGGGGGTGAGCTGGCTGCAAGCCGACTTCGCCAGCGATACCGCGCAAAGCGTGTGGGAACCGCGCCTGGAAGGCATCGACGCGGTCATCAACACCGTCGGGATTTTCCGGGAAAGCGGGCGCCAGCGCTTCGACACCCTGCACACCGCCACCCCCATTGCCCTGTTCGGCGCCTGCGCCGCCGCCGGGGTGGGCACGGTGATCCAGCTGTCGGCGCTGGGCGCCGACAGCCATGCCAGCACGGCCTATCACCTGAGCAAGAAGCGCGCGGACGACGCCCTGGCCAAGTTGCCACTG
>CBFGOU010000431.1:0-4751 GCA_965650445.1 uncultured Oxalobacteraceae bacterium
GTCGTCGCGATGGTGGGCGAGTGCGAGCACGTTCCCGGCGGGCAACGCGTCGTTGAAGGCGGCGTGGCGGGCATTGCGTGCCGCCGCTTCCGGGCCGTCGCCGGCGTCGCCTTCGACCGAAACGCGAATCACCACCAGCGGAATCGCCAGGGCGTTGCAGGTGCGTTCGCAATGCGCGGCCCAGGCATCCGCATCGCGGTGCAGGCCGTGGTGGACGTGGATCGCGCGCAATCCCGATTCGCGCAGCGATGGCGATGCGGCGCAGGCGTGCAGCAGGACGCTGGAATCCAGCCCGCCACTGAACCCGACGAGGACCGGCCGTCCCTCGTGGCGCGACAACACCTCGGAAAGCGCGATCACCGCGCCCGCGGCTTACGCCGCCTCGTACGCGCCATAGCCGCGCAGGCGTTCATAACGACGCTGCAGCAACTCATCGACCGGCAACTGCTCGAGCGTGTCGAGTTCGTTGAGCAGCACCGCCTTCAGGCGCTTGGCCATCTGCGCGGGGTTGCGATGGGCGCCGCCGATCGGTTCGCGCACGACCTTGTCGACCAGGCCCAGTTCCTTCAGGCGCCTGGCGGTGATGCCCATCTGTTCCGCGGCGTCCTTGGCCTTGTCGGCGGACTTCCACAGGATCGATGCGCAGCCTTCCGGCGTGATCACCGAGTAGGTGCTGTATTCGAGCATCAGCGTGCGGTCGCCGACGCCGATCGCCAGCGCGCCGCCGGAGCCGCCTTCGCCGATCACGGTGCAGATGATCGGCGTGCGCAGCTCCGCCATCTCCATCAGGTTGCGCGCGATCGCCTCGGACTGGCCACGTTCTTCCGCGTCGATGCCCGGCCACGCGCCGGCGGTATCGATGAAGGTGAGCAGGGGCAGCGAGAAGCGCTCGGCGAGCTTCATCAGGCGCAGCGCCTTGCGGTAGCCCTCGGGCTTGGGCATGCCGAAGTTGCGCTTGATCTTTTCCTTGGTGTCGCGGCCCTTCTGGTGGCCGATGACCATCACCGAGCGGCCATTGATGCGGGCCAGGCCGCCCATGATCGCCTTGTCGTCAGCGAAGGCACGGTCGCCGGCCAGTTCCTGGAACTCATCGCAGATGATGCGGATGTAGTCGGCGGTGTACGGGCGCGACGGATGGCGGGCCAGCTGCAGCACCTGCCACGAGGTCAGGTTGCGGAAGATCTGTGCGGTACGCACGCGCAGCTTGTCCTGCAGCGCGTGCACTTCGGCCTCGACATTGACCGCCGGCCCGGCACTGGCGTTGCGCAGTTCCTGGATCTTGGCTTCCAGGTCGGCGATGGGTTGCTCGAAGTCGAGGTAGTTCGGATTCATCGGAAGCCGTCGTGTAAAGAAGAGGGGAATTCTAGCCGAATGCGCAGGAACGGCCCGTACGCCTTCGTCTGGAAACCGACGGTAGCGCAGTGGGGGCCGGCGGCGCCAGTCGGGCCGCCGGCCGCCGGTTCAGGGCAGGACCAGCGCGCTGCGGGCCATTTCGGTGCTGCGGATCGTCACGAAGTCGTTGTAGGCCTGGTTGGCCGCCACCGGCAGCTTCGCGCCCAGCGTCATGGTGGCGTGGGTGAAGGCCATCTGCGCCTGGAAGTCCTCCTTGCGCAGGGCCTTCTGCTCGCTGGCCGTGGTGGCCTTCAGCCAGCGCGCATAGATGTCGCGCACCGGGCCTGCATGGGCCTCGAAGGCCGGGTCCAGCGCGGGCAGTGCGGGCGCCGGTTCCAGCGTGTAGGCGGGCGCCACGTAGCCGGCGGGCTGCTCGCGCTTGTAGGCCCCGGGCTCGCCCATGCCGGCCTCGACATAGGCAATGAAGTCCGGCGCGGTGAAGATCTTGGTGCTGATCCTGCCGCCGGTCGAGTCGACATGGGCGACCACCTGTTCGTCGGGGAACGGCTCGCGCACACCGAAGTTCCAGGCCTTGTCGATGAACAGGCCGTGGTGCTTTTCGTACGGTCCCTTGAACTCGACCCCACCCAGCTCGATGCCCAGGCCGCTGACGCCGAAGTTCTTCAGCTTGTCCTCGCCGGTCACATAGATCTCGCGCGCAGTCACGTACTCGCTGAGGCTGGGATTGATCAGGCCGCCGCGGCCGTCGGCGTAGACGATGAAGCGCACCTCACCCAGGCGGTCCGTGTGCAGGTGATGCTCACCGGCAGCCAGGCTGATCGGCCGCGACGCGTGCGCGGCCACCGGCAGGTCCTTGCCATCGATGCTGATCGCCAGCGGCGCATCGGTCGGGTTGTCGATCTCGAAATCGACCTTGGAGGAACAGCCGGCCAGCGCGAGCGCGGCCATCATCGGCAACAACAGGTTCTTCATTGCGGGCAATCGTCCTTGACGTATGCAGCGGGAAAACAACAACGGATTCGAGGCCAGCCTCAGCTGGCCCATGGCGGGCTGTAGCGCACCTTCAGCGTGCGTACGGCCGGCTCGGCGCGCAGCGCCTCCATCAGCTTGGAATCGACGCGCACCGCGCTTTGTCCGGAGACATCGAGCATGCCGGCGATGCCGCCATCGGGTCCCTTCAGCAGCAGGTCCAGGCGCAGGGGCGTGCGGCCGGGGCGATGGCGGTCGAGCAGGGCGTCGATGCGCTCCCACACCGGCCGCTGCTGGCGCAGGTCCAGCCGCAGCGACAGGCGCGTGGCGTAGTTCGCACAGACCTCGTCGAAGTCCCAGCACTGGCGGATGCGCAACGCGAAGCCGCCATTGAATTCGTCTTCGCGCAGGCCGCCCTTGACCACCAGGATCCGGTCCTTGGTCATCAGGTGGCCGAACTCGGCCATGGCATCGGAGAATGCGCTGCATTCGACGCGGCCGCGACCATCTTCCAGCTGGATGAAGATCTGGCTCTCGCCCTTGCGGCGCACGCCGACCACCTGGCCGGCGAGCACGGTCTGCACTTCCGGGCGCCAGCGCTTCTCGCCGCCGCCACTGTTGCTGTTGGCGCTCCAGATCTTTTCCACCGAGCCCAGATCGGTACCGACCAGATCGCGCACGTCATCGCGCCAGGGATCGAACGGGTGGCCGCTGAGGTAGAAGCCCAGCGTGTCGCGCTCGCCGTTGAGGCGCTGCAGCAATGGCCACTCCTCGGCTTGCGGCAGGTCGAGCTGGATCGTCGTCGCGCCGGGATCCGGACCGCCGAACAGCGAGTTCTGGCCGGACGCACGCTCGCGCGCCATCTGCTCGGTGGCCTTGATCACTTCCGGCAACTGCAGCATCAGCGAGGCACGGTTGTGGCCCAGCTCATCCAGCGCGCCGCAGTTGATCATCGCTTCCAGCGTGCGCCGGTTGAGCTTGGCCGAACCGATGCGGGTGCAGAAATCGAGCAGATCGGTGTAGTCGCCGCCGCGCAGGCGTTCGTCCACAACGGCTTCGCAGGCCCCCTGGCCGACACCCTTGATCGCACCCAGGCCGTACTGGATGGTGTCCGGCGTGGCCGCTTCAAACATGAAGGCGGACTGGTTCACCTTCGGCGGCAGCACGGTCAGGCCGAGGTTGCGCACCTCGTCCAGGAAGCCGACCACCTTTTCGGTGTTGTCCATGTCCGAAGACAGCGTCGCGGCCATGAACTCGGCCGGGTAATGGCGCTTGAGCCAGGCCGTCTGGTAACTGACCAGGGCGTAGGCGGCGGCGTGCGACTTGTTGAAGCCGTAGCCGGCGAACTTCTCCATCAGGTCGAAGATCGCATCGGCCTTGGCTTCGCCGACGCCGTCCTTGGCCGCACCTTCGCGGAAGATCTCGCGGTGCTTGGCCATTTCCGCCGGCACCTTCTTGCCCATCGCACGGCGCAGCAGATCGGCGCCGCCCAGCGAGTAGCCGCCGACGATCTGCGCCATCTGCATCACCTGCTCCTGGTACACCATGATGCCGTAGGTGTCGCGCAGGATGCGCTCGGTGCGCGGATCGGGATACTCCACGTCTTCGCGCCCGTGCTTGCGGTCGACGAAGGAGGGAATCAGGTCCATCGGGCCGGGGCGGTACAGCGACACCAGCGCGATCAGGTCTTCGAAACGGTCGGGCTTGGCGTCCTTCAGCAGGCGGCGCATGCCCGAGGATTCGAACTGGAACACCGCACCGGTATTGCCCGAAGCGAAGATGTCCTTGTAGGTGGGCGCATCGTCCAGCGGCAGCTGGGTGATGTCCACCGGCGGAATGCCGGCGCGCTCGTGGCGCTTGTTGATCGCCTTCACCGCCCAGTCGATGATCGTCAGCGTGCGCAGGCCGAGGAAGTCGAACTTCACCAGGCCGACTTCTTCAACGTCGTTCTTGTCGAACTGGGTGACCGGATTCTTGCCGCGGCCCTCTTCATCGTGTTCGGCGAACAGCGGGCAGAACTCGCTCAGCGGTTCGGGCGCGATCACCACGCCACCGGCGTGCTTGCCGGCGTTGCGGGTGAGGTCTTCCAGCTGCCGCGCCAGGTCGATCAGGTCGCGGACATCGTCCTCGCTCTGGTAGCGCTGGATCAGCTCGGGCGAGGCCATCTCGCTGTCCTTGCCCTCACCCATCGCGTCCTTCAGCGAGATGCCGAGGATGTTCGGGATCAGCTTGGCGACGCCGTCGACCAGGCCATAGGGGAAGCCGAGCACGCGGCCGGAGTCGCGCACCACCGCCTTGGCCGCCATGGTGCCGTAGGTGATGATCTGGCTGACCCGCTCACGGCCATACTTGCGCGCAACGTAGTCGATGACCTCGTCGCGGCGGTCCATGCAGAAGTCGATGTCGAAGTCGGGCATCGACACGCGTTC
>CBFGOU010000432.1:0-4748 GCA_965650445.1 uncultured Oxalobacteraceae bacterium
ATCCAGCTGCTGTTTCCGCTCGCCCTGTATGGCGCGCTGACACTGGAGATCGCTCCGCTGTGGTTCCTGGCCGGCTTTTTGCTGCTGCTGGTGCTGTACTGGTCGACCTTCCGCACCCAGGTGCCGTACTACCCGTCGGGCAAGCGCGTGTGGGATGAAGTTGACCAACTGTTACCGCAAGGGCGGCCGGTGGCGGCCATCGATATCGGCAGCGGCCTGGGCGGTCTGGTGCTGGAATTGGCGCGCCGCCGTCCCGGCTCGCGCTTTACCGGCATCGAGCTGGCGCCCCTGCCTTGGCTGGCCAGCAAAGTGCGTGCGAAGTTGGCGGGCAATCAAGCAAAATTTATCCTCGGCGATTATGAAAATCTTAATTTCGCCGATTACGATCTGGTCTTCGCCTACCTCTCTCCGGCAGCCATGAGTGCGCTGTGGCGAAAAGCCTCTGCGGAAATGCGGCCTGGGTCGAAATTGCTCAGTTATGAATTTCTGATAACGGAAAAACAGCCCGATCTTATTGTCTCGCCAAGAGGGCGCGGACCATCTCTTTATGTCTGGGACTTTTAGGCGACAAACGGCGCACTTTTGCTTGCCGGTAACCCGTTCTCCCGGTATTGTAGTTCCGTATGTAAATTTTTCGCGACCGCGCGTTACATGATTTGTAGCGTAGCGCAGCACTTTAATACCAAAATTTTAAGATCAGGAATGAGGAGTCAGGGCTCTTGTTAGTCATTATCGGATATGTGATTGTGCTCGGCTCGGTGTTCGGCGGTTTCGTCCTCAACGAAGGGCACCTCGCGTCGCTGTGGCAACCGCTCGAACTGCTGATGATCGGCGGCGCGGCGTTTGGCGCATTCTTTGTCGGTAACAATAACAAGGCCATCAAGGCCACCATGAAAGCCTTGCCCGGTGTGTTAAAGGGCTCGCGCTATACCAAAGATTTGTACATGGAAATGATGGCCTTGCTCTTCGATGTGCTGTCCAAGGTGCGCAAGGAAGGTTTGATGTCGATTGAAGGCGATATTGAAAAGCCGGAAGACAGCCCGCTGTTTTCTAAATATCCCGGCGTGCTGGCCGATCACCATATTGTCGAGTTCATGACCGATTACCTGCGCTTAATGGTGTCGGGAAATATGGATGCTTTCCAAATCGAAAATCTGATGGACAACGAAATCGAAACCCATCACCACGAAGGCGCCATCCCGGCCCACTGTATCGCCAAGCTGGGCGACGGCTTGCCGGCCTTCGGTATCGTGGCGGCGGTGATGGGCGTGGTGCACACCATGGAATCGGTGGGCATTCCGCCTGCCGAACTGGGTATTCTGATTGCCAAGGCGCTGGTCGGTACCTTCCTGGGGATTTTGTTGGCCTATGGATTTGTTGGTCCCCTGGCTAGTTTGTTGGAGCAAAAGCTGGAAGAGTCGACTAAGATGTTCCAATGCGTGAAAGTGACGCTGCTGGCGAGCCTGAACGGTTACGCGCCGGCGCTGGCGGTGGAATTCGGCCGCAAGGTGCTGTATTCCACCGAGCGCCCGTCGTTCGCCGAGCTCGAAGAACACATCAAGAAATCGAAGAAATAAGCACGCCATGGTCCGGCTCACTTTTTACATCTCTGGCATGATGCTGGCGGAAGGCGCGTATGGCCGATGAAGGCTTGCGCCCGATTATCGTCAAACGCATCAAGAAGGGCGGCGGCGGCCACCACGGCGGCGCCTGGAAAATCGCGTACGCCGACTTCGTGACGGCGATGATGGCCTTCTTCTTGCTGATGTGGCTGCTGGGCTCGACCTCCAAGGGGGACCTCAACGGCATTTCCGAATTCTTCCAGACGCCGCTCAAGGTGGCCATGTCGGGCGGCTCGGGCAGTGGCGATTCCTCGTCGGTGATCCAGGGCGGCGGCACCGATCTGTCGCGCCGCAACGGCCAGGTCAAGAAGGGCGACACCATCCCTGAAAAGAAAACCTATGACCTGAAGGCGGCCAAGGCGCTGCTCGAACGTGAAGAGAGCGCGCGCCTGCAGGCGCTCAAGGCCAAGATCGAGGCGACCATCGAAGCCAATCCGCTGCTCAAGAAGTACAAGCACCAGCTGCTGCTCGACATTACCAGCGAAGGCTTGCGCATTCAGATCGTCGATGAGAACAACCGGCCGATGTTCGCCCTGGCCAAGGCCGAACTGCAGCCTTACACCCGCGACATCCTGCACATCATCGGCATCGTCCTGAACGAAGTGCCCAACAAGATCGGCCTGTCCGGCCACACCGATTCGACGCCCTACATGAGCGACAGCGGCTACAGCAACTGGGAATTGTCGGCCGACCGCGCCAATGCCTCGCGCCGCGAGATGGTCCTGGCCGGCCTGGACGACTCCAAGATCATGCGCGTGGTGGGCCTGGCCTCGTCGGTGCACCTGGACCGCAAGGACCCGTTCAATCCGGTCAACCGCCGCATCAGCATCATCGTGATGAACAAGCGGACCGAGGAAGCGGTGATGCGCGATGGCGCCTCGCTGGAAGTCGACGAAAAGACGCTGCCGTCCGCGGCCGCAGCCATCAAGGCGGCCAGCCAGGCACCGGCGGCGAAGTAACAGCCGGCGTGCAAACGCCGGTGAACACTGGAGAAGTCGAATGAGAAAAAAAATATTGGGTTCGCATGTCAAGCGCCTGCTGTCGGGTGTGTCGGACCACGGCAAGCGCCATCTGACCGAGGTGGAGACTGACCTGATCCAGACCGAACTGCTGCTCGAGGAAGCCATCGAGAAGCTGACCGGGGCCTTCATGGCGATCCATGCGGTGGTGGGCGCGCAGCAGGATACAATCGATCTGCTGCTGGCCGGCGGCACCCCGAGCGCGGAAGACAGCGCGCGCCTGGGCGGCATGTCGGGCGAGATCGGCGCGCATGTGAATGTGGCCATCACCAGCATGCAGTTCCAGGACATGACGAGCCAGCTGATCGACCGTACGCTCAAGCGGGTGACCGGCCTGCGCGAGTTCCTCGGCACCCTGGGCGCCTACAGCGCCGACCTGGGGCCGGAGAGCGGCAGCGACGAAATCGTCGAACTGCTTGGCAAGATCAGCACGGCGCTGGCGGTCCAGTCGCTCGAATTGCGCAACGTGCTGCGCAAGGCGGTCAATCAGCAGCATCTCGAAAGCGGCGACATCGAACTGTTCTAAGGTTCGGCGCACAACGATTAACGACAACGTGGGCACTTGCCCGGATTTAAACAGCAGGAGCAAAGATGGCTAAAACAATACTCGCAGTCGACGATTCCAGCTCGTTGCGCCAGATGGTGGCTTTCAGCCTCAAGGCCGCGGGCTATCTCGTCGTGGAAGCGGTCGATGGCCAGGATGGCCTGGAAAAGGCCAAACAGCAGACGGTCGATCTGGTGCTCACCGACCAGAACATGCCGCGCATGGACGGCCTGTCGCTGATCAAGCTGCTGCGCGGCCTGCCGGCCTACCAGAAGGTGCCGATCCTGATGCTGACGACCGAGTCGTCCGACGAAATGAAGCAGAAGGGCCGCGCGGCCGGCGCCAACGGCTGGCTGGTCAAGCCCTTCGATCCGCAGCGTTTGATCGAAGTGGTCAAAAAAGTCATCGGCTAATGCGCTGTGGGTGAAAGCACCAGTAATGATGTATCGAGATTCTGACGGAGCCTTACCATGACCATCGATATCAGCCAGTTCTACCAGGTCTTCTTCGATGAAGCCGAAGAACTGCTGGCCGAAAAAGAGCGACTGCTGCTCGCTGTCGACATCAGTTCCCCCGATCCGGAGGACCTGAATGCGATCTTTCGCACGGCGCACTCGATCAAGGGCGGCTCGTCGACCTTCGGTCTGAACGACATGACCGAGGTGACCCATGTGCTCGAGTCCCTGCTGGACCGCATCCGCAAGGGCGAAATGGCGCTCACCTCGGAGCACGTGGACGCCTTCCTGGCCGCCAAGGACATCCTCAAGATGCAGCTGGACGGCCACCGCAACGGCGCGCCGGTCGACCAGGATGCCGTGGCCAATGTGCGCATGATGCTGCAGGAACTGTCGCAGGACGTGGTGCCGGTTGCCGCTCCCGTGGTCACGCCTTCGTTCGTGCAAACCGAAGTCAAGACCAGCGTGGGACCTGGCGGACGGCGCTTTCGCATCGAGCTGCCGCCGGCGGTCGAGCAGCGCGACATCAACGCGCTGGCCGCCGAGATGGGCCTGCTGGGCCGGGTATCGGTGGTGCCGCTGGGCGGCGAACGCCATGCCATTATCGTCACCACCCACGAGTCGCTCGACGATATCGTGGCGATCTGCTCCTTCGTGCTTAACCCCGAAGACCTGAAGGTGTTCGAAGCGCCCGCGCTCACACCGGAACAGCAGGCCATTGAAGACAAGGCGCGCGCCAAGGTCGAGAACGACCAGGGCTACGGCTTTTTCGACCCGATCGATCCAGTCGACGCGGTCAATGTCGCGCTTGACGTCACCGACGACGAGCGTGGCTACGGCTTCTTCCAGCCGATCGAACATATCCGCGCGCTGGCCGGCATTACCGACACCGCGCCGGTGGAAGCGCGGCCGGCAGCAGCCGCCCGCGCCGAGCCGCTGGAAGTGACCGAAGTGGCGGCCGAGCGCAAGGCCACCGGCAAGAAAGATGACAAGGCCGCCAATGCCGAATCGTCCTCGATCCGGGTGTCGATCGAAAAGGTCGACCAGCTGATCAACCTGATCGGCGAACTGGTGATCACCCAGGCCATGATCGAGCAGCGCAGCGACG
>CBFGOU010000433.1:0-4727 GCA_965650445.1 uncultured Oxalobacteraceae bacterium
TGGGGGAGTTTGACCTGGCCAAAGGTGGGGGAATTTAACCTGGCCAACGGGGGTCGACAGGCCCGCGCTGCCTTTCATGTGCTGGACGACCATCCGTTCCGACTGGGACTGCGGCATATAAAACCGCAACAGGCGGTTGTCCTGGTTGAGATCGTTGTAGGGGCCGAAAAAATGATCCTCTTTGGGCACCTTGGCATCGGCCCTCGGCGGCGGGAACGAACGACTTGGAGTGGCAAGATCGTTCACGGCGTACCCACCCATTGGATGTACGGCCAGATGCGACGGGTGGGTGAAAACCTTTGGCATGTCCGGCATGCCTGGTATAGGCGGCAAGGCGGGCACTGCTGGTATGTCGGGAATGCTGGGGATAGCGGCCCCAGGTAAGCTCTGGTTGCCGAGTCCTTCGGAAAGTTGCATCGCCTGACCAAGCGCTGGACTGGCTTGCGCAGCGGCGGCGATAGCGCTGTTGGCGACCCCACTGCTTATATTGCCAGACGCCATGTCTTGCGCCAGTTGCACGGCGGTTCCCGCCGCTGGGATCGCATCCGGATTGCTGCCGCTTGCTTGCGCGGCAGCGGATGCCAGATTGGCGATGGCATCGGGGTTAAGCGAATCGGAGGACATGCGATTCCCAAAAAGGCTATAAAATCGCCTGCGCTAGCATGCGCATAAGCAATTTCCTAATGTTAATAAGGCAATCAAGACAGGGTTGCCCATTGTAATTAAGAGGTTATCGTCTCGCTACCTGTCATGAATGACAGTTGCCAAAAAAATAGATTCGACAGGAATTTGCGCCGGTCGCATCAATAAGCGCTTTGCCGCTTCCCGTCGTCGCCATCACGGCGGCGAATCGCGCTTGCGACTCTTCACCCCGTACGAGACGGAGGGCGTCCAGCCATTGGAGCTGGGCCAGATGGTTACCAGCAAAGCGGATGTGGAGGTCGTAATGGGAAAAGTAGGAGCGGAGGTTCTTCCTGCAGGGGGCGCATCGTTGCACGATGTCCCTGGCTGGTTTCCTAACCTAACCATGACTTCTTGATTCCCGAGGGAACTGAATATTGCGATGAGCTGGTGATAGCGAAGGACCGCAAGGAGAAGACGAGTCCTTTCAACCCGAATCTAAAGGGATTTCACTACCAAATTGAATGCAAGACGAGGATGACGATCAAAACGACAGCGCGCTGCCCTAACACAGGCGGTAATGCAGCAAATATATGCCTACCCCTAAGTGGCAGGCGGTTCTTAATGCACTTGAACTTGCTCCAGTGAGTCCGGACTTCACCGATGTATTAAATCGTACATCGAATCAAATGGGAGGAGGAGAAAGCGACGACCATAGGAGGTTGAAAGAGTTCTTGCTGTACAGGCCTGGGCTCGTTGGTTTAGCCAATCGGTATGGCCCAGGAGTCGCGGAGAAAGGAGTGCCCTCTGGTGATCGGATCGATGTTTTCTTCGATGCTGGCGATGAATGGGTGCGTGTTGAGGTGAAGTCTGCACGATCCGACGAAGTGGATTTGGTTCGTGGACTATTTTAGTGCGTGAAGTACAAGGCAGTATTGAATGCCATGCTCGTCGCCGAACAGCGTGATGCAAATGCTCGTGGCATCCTTGTGCTTGAAGGATCGTTGCCAAACCGGCTGGTGCCGATGAAGCATATGTTGGGTGTAGAAGTCATTGAGAGCGTCGCCCCGAGTGTGCAAGCAGTCGGATGTTGACGCCGAGGTACCGAAAATGGACCGGAACTGAGGACTACAAAGCTCCGAAACAAAAACGCCAACCTACATGGGTTGGCGTTTTTGTTAAGACATTCTTGGTGGCCCGGGGCGGAATCGAACCACCGACACAAGGATTTTCAATCCTCTGCTCTACCGACTGAGCTACCAGGCCAAGAGGCATGATTATAGTCAGCCCAACCGCAGTTTGCAAGGCTGATCAGTAACTTTTCTGACAAATCGGCTTCCAGCTTGAAAAAACCGTCTCCTTTTGAGCCGCTATAATGACTCGATGAACAGCCCACTCCCATCCTCCAAGCGGCATCAGAGCGACGTCTGCATCGTCGGCAATGGCGCCATCGCCAAAACGGCTGCCCTCGGCTTCGCCCAGGCCGGCCACAGCGTCACTATATTGATGCCACCGGCGGCACCGGGCACCGACGCGGCGGCGCCGGCCGGCGCCGAGCAGCCATGGGACGTGCGCGTCTATGCACTCAACCACACCGCCCACACCCTGCTGTCGTCCTTGAAAGTGTGGGGCGCGCTCGACCAGTCGCGCATTGCCCCGGTCGACGCGATGCAGGTCAGCGGCGACGGCCAGCAGGCCGGCGACCTCGGCTTCGATGCCTTCGGCGCCCACGTCAATTCGCTGGCCTGGATCGTCGAAGACCGCAACCTGAACCAGGCGTTGGATGCCGCGCTGCGCTTCGCCCCGCACGTCAACATCGTCAGCGGCCGCGCGGCGGCCTTGAGCGCGGGCGCGCACGATGCCGCCGTCACGCTCGACGACGGCAGCGCCATCGTCAGCGCGCTGGTGGTCGGCGCGGACGGCGGCCAGTCGTGGGTGCGCGGCAAATGCGACATCAACATCGACTACCGTTCCTACCACCAGCGCGCCGTGGTCACCAATTTCAGCTGCGCCAAGCCGCATCACGGCGTGGCCTACCAGTGGTTCACCTGCGCCGACGGCATCGTCGCGCTGCTGCCGCTGCCGGGCGACCGGGTATCGCTGGTGTGGTCGGCGCCGGAAGCGCTGGCCGACACGCTGATGTCCGAGACCCTGAGCGAACTGGCGGTGCGCCTGGCCGAATACTGCGAGGACAAGCTGGGCGCACTGCGCCCGCTCATGCCCGAGGCGGTCAAGGCCATTCCGCTGGCGCTGATCCGCCCGCACAGCATTGTCGCCCCGCGCGTGGCCCTGATCGGCGACGCCGCCCACGTGGTCCATCCACTGGCCGGCCACGGCATGAACCTCGGCTTTGCCGACGTGGCCGAACTGCTGCAAACCATCGCCGCGCGCGAAGACCAGCGCAGCATCGGCGACGAGCGCGTGCTGGCCCGCTATGCGCGCGCGCGCAAGGAAGACATCCTGCTCATGCAACTGGCCACCGACGGCCTGGCGCGGCTATTCGGCACAAATCTCGAGCCACTTCGCGTTGCGCGCAATTTGGGATTAAACTTGCTGGATAAAATGCCGTACCTGAAGCGTAAGCTGATGTCGCACGCCCTGGGCAAGTAATCACAATCGCAAGAATCATTGGAGAAGTCATGGTAAAGAGTAAAGTCGCGGTGCTGCTCGCCGCCGGTTTGTTTGCGTCCGTCGCTGGCGCCGAAACACCTGTCGAGGCCAGCGTCAAGAAGGCGATCGAACCGCGCCTGGGCAACGGCGTCAAGGTCGAATCCGTGATCAAGACACCGTACGCGGGCCTGTTCGAAGTGCGCGCCGGCGGCGACATCCTGTACACCGACGAAAAGGGCGAGTTCATCTTCGTGGGGAACATCTTCAACGCCAAGACCTCCCAGAACATCACCAAGGAGCGCCTGGACGATATCAACAAGATCAAGTTCTCCGACCTGCCGTTCCAGTCCGCCCTCAAGACGGTCAAGGGGAACGGCAAGCGCGTCATGGCCATTTTCGAAGACCCCAACTGCGGCTACTGCAAGCGCTTCCGCCAGACTACGCTGAAGGAAGTCGACAACGTCACCGTGTACACCTTCATGCTCAACATCCTGTCCGAGGATTCGGCTGTCAAATCGAAGAACATCTGGTGCGCACCGGACCGCAACAAGGCATGGGACGAGTGGATGGTCAACGGCAAGATGCCAGTGGCCGCGGCGGCCACCTGCAAGACTCCGAACGAAGAGATTTCGGCACTCGGACGCAAGCTGCGCATCCAGGGCACGCCGGCGATCTTCTTCGCCGATGGCACCCGCATTCCAGGTGCGATCGACGCCAAGGCGCTGGAAGCGAAGCTCGCCACCATCAAACAATAGCCGGCAAAGCGCGGATAACACGAAGAACACGGGAGACTGGATGGTGACGTTGAATGTCAATGGCCGCGACCAGCAGGTCGATGCCGATCCGTCGACGCCAATCCTGTGGGCGCTGCGCGATAACCTGAATTTGACGGGCACCAAATTCGGCTGCGGCGCGGCCTTGTGCGGCGCCTGTACGGTGCACCTGGACGGTGCGCCGATCCGCTCGTGCATTACGCCGATTTCGGCCGCCGCCGGCCACAAGATCACCACGATCGAAGCAATGGAAGGCGACAAGGTCGGCAAGGCCGTGCAGGATGCCTGGGTGCGCCACGACGTACCGCAGTGCGGCTACTGCCAGAGCGGCCAGGTCATGAGCGCGACGGCCCTGCTGCGCACCAACAGGCATCCCACCGATGCCGACATCGATGGCGCCATGAGCGGGAACATCTGCCGCTGCGGTACCTATCAACGCATCCGCGCCGCCATCAAGGACGCGGCAAAAACCCTCGCTTAAGGAGAGCTGCATGCGAACCGGGTGGATCAACCATGCGGGATTGTCACGCCGGTCCGAAGGCGGCATGTCGCGCCGAGGGTTTATCAAGGCCGGTGCGGCTGCCACCAGCGGACTGATACTGGGCTTTTTCGTCCCCGCCGCCAACCGGCTGGCGCGCGCCGCCGACGCGGCGGCGCCATCGGCGCCCAACGCGTTCTTGCGCATTGCGCCGGACAACACCGTCACCGTGATGGTCAACCGGA
>CBFGOU010000434.1:0-4719 GCA_965650445.1 uncultured Oxalobacteraceae bacterium
AGCGGCGCGGTGACCACGTTGTCGAAGGCGTACAGGTCGCGCGCCCGGTGCAGGGCGTCCAGGTCGAACAGGCCGGGAAACTGGCGCAGCTTGGCGACACATTTGGGCTTGAGCGTGCGCAGGAACATGCGGGTGTAGAGCATGTTGAACCCGGACGACAGCGCCGCGCCCCCGGCCGCCAGATCGAGCGGCGCCGATACCGCGCAGGCCGCATCGACCAGCTCGGCCTGATGTTGAAATTCGCCCAGCCAGCGCAACAGCGCGTTGCCGCCCAGCGATACCCCGGCCGCGTACAGCCTGCCGGGCGCGCGCGCACGCAGGCGGCGCAAAATCCAGTCGACTTCGGCGGCATCGCCGGAATGGTAAAAGCGCGGCGCCAGATTGGCCTGGCCGGAGCAGCCGCGGAAATGCGGAATGGCGCCGGACCAGCCGCGCGCGCGCAGTGCGGCCATCAGGGCGCGCGCATAGTGGCTGCCGGACGAGCCTTCCAGGCCGTGAAACAGCACCACCAGCGGCTGACCGGGCTGGCCGTCGACAAAGTCGATGTCGATAAAGTCGCCGTCCGGCGCATTCCAGCGCTCACGCCGGTAGGCCAGCGCCGGCTTGGCCAGGCACACGGCCGGATAAATGGTTTGCAGATGCCCGCCGGGCAGCCACGCGGGCGCGCGATGGTGCATTGGGGCCGGCAATTAGTGCAGGCTGGCCATGGCGAGCGGATTGACCGGTACCGGCCCCGGCGCCACCGACACGTGCCGCAGCACGATGCGCCAGCCTTGCGGGGTCTTGATGTACACATTGGTGGCCAGCAAGTGGGCCGGTTCGGGACCGCTGGAGGTGACGCCTTCAATGACCGAATGCACGGAACTCATCAGATTATGTGTTTCATGCAGTTGCGACGGGCGGATTTGCAAGCCGCCCCGCTCGAAAATGGCTTCCCACGACGCCTGGATGGCGGCGTGGCCATGCAGGCGCGGGCCGCCTGGGTGAACGCAGACAATTTCTTCGTCATCGGCCCACAATTGCATTAGGGTATCGATATCGCCCCGGTTGAGGGCATCGTAGAAGGCGGTCTCGACCTCGGCCGCGCTGCCGTTCAACTGTTTGCGTCGTTTCATGTGGGAACCTCCGGCTGGGCGGCACGGTGGATGGCCGGTCGCAGCCATCGCGTGCCGACCGGCGCTATTTAATGGTGGGACAGCACGGTGCCGGGCTTGAGGCGGTATTCGGTGCCGCAGTATGGGCACTTGGCCAGGCCGTCATGGCCGAAATCGAGGAAAACCCGCGGGTGCGACGACCACAGCGGCATGGCCGGGTTAGGGCAATGGGCTGGCAAGTCTTTGTCGCCGAGTTCGACCGCTGGCGTATTCTTCTGGTTCATCGATGCTCCGTCCACAGTAAACAATGTAAAACCACGATTTTAGCGGATTCGCGCAGCTTGCCGGAATGATCGGTAAAATAGCGCTCTACCATTCACGGCCGTGCGCCACTGTTTCCAATGAAAAACAGCGTTGGCGCTCACTTATCCTTGCGTTTCATGCCCCACCGTCGTCGCATTGCCGGTTTCGCGCGTCCGTCAGCGGCACCTCCGCAGCTATGTGGCAGGAATGCCACATGAGTGAGCTCGCCGCGCCGCCGGCCGTGATGCAACGGCCTCCCGATGAAGATCCCGCCGTCTGGCGCGAAGGCTTGCGCGTCGGCACCCCGACCCTGTTCGGCATCGGCGCCTGGGGCGTGGTGGTCGGCATCGCCATGGTCAAGAGCGGCCTGACGGTGGTCCAGGCGCTGGGCATGACCCTGCTGGTATTTGCCGGAGCGGCCCAGCTGGCGTCGCTGCCGCTGATCGCCGCCGGCGCGCCGATCTGGATGGTGTTCGCCACGGCGATCGTCATCAACCTGCGCTTCATCATTTTTTCCGCCCTGCTGGCGCCGCATTTCGCCCATCTTTCCTGGAAGAGCAGGCTGGCGCTGGGCTACACGACCGGCGACACGACCACGGCCATGTTCCTGCAACGCTTTCCCAGCGAGGCGCCGGCCGTCGGCAAACTGTCTTATCTCAAGGGATTGCTGTATCCAAACTGGGGCGCCTGGCAGCTCGGTTCGATCGCCGGCATCTTCCTGGGGGCGGCCGTGCCCGCGCAGTGGGGGCTGGGCTTTGCGGGCACCCTGGCCAACATTTGCATCATGATTCCACTGACGGTCGGCCATCCCGCCCTGTGCGGGGTGGTGGTGGCGAGCGTGGTGGCGGTGCTGGCGCATGCCTTGCCCTACAAGCTGGGCCTGCTCGCGGCCACCGTGGCCGGCATGGGCAGCGCCATGCTGGCGCAGAAATTCTTCGGCAAGGGAAAACGCCCATGAGCGACCTGGAAGTCTGGCTGACCATCGGCGTGCTGGCCGTGGCCACTGCCGCCACCCGCAGTTCCTTCTGGCTGGTCGGCCACCGCATTACCATCCCCAGGCGGGTCCAGGACATGTTGCGCTATGCGCCGGCCTGTGCGCTGGCGGCCATCGTCGCGCCGGATCTGGTGCTGGACGCCGCCCAGGTGGTGCAACTGAACGCGGCCAATTGCAAGCTGGTGGCGGCGCTCGCGGCCAGCGCTTACTACATGCTGCGGCGCAATATGCTGGAGATGATTATCGTCGGAATGCTGTGCTTTACCGTATTGCGGATTGGGCTGCAGTGAGCAAGACAATACAAAATTCAAGTCCGGCTTGCGGTAAAATAGCGATCTTTCATCATTTTGAGTAATGGACCCCATGCACGCTGTTCTCAATTTTTCCCGTCTGCAAGACCTGATCGATCAACATGCGCTGCAAGGCAAACGCGTGTTCATCCGCGCCGACCTGAACGTCCCCCAGGATGACGCCGGCAACATCACCGAAGACACGCGCATCCGCGCTTCGGTGCCGGCCATTGCCGCCGCCGCCAACGCCGGCGCGGCCGTCATGGTCACGTCGCACCTGGGCCGTCCGACCGAAGGCGAGTTCAAGCCCGAGGACAGCCTGGCGCCGGTCGCCAGGCGCCTGTCCGAGCTGCTCGGCCAGCCGGTCGAACTGAAGCAGAACTGGGTCGATGGCGCCGGGCTTGAACAGCTCCAGCCGGGCCAGATCGTGCTGCTGGAAAACTGCCGCGTGAACAAGGGTGAAAAGAAAAACAGCGATGAACTGGCCCAGAAGATGGCCAAGCTGTGCGATATTTACGTCAACGATGCCTTCGGCACCGCCCACCGGGCCGAGGCGACCACCCACGGCATCGCCAAGTTCGCGCCCGTCGTGTGCGCCGGTCCCTTGCTGGCCGCCGAACTCGATGCCCTGGGCAAAGCCCTGGGTGCACCGCAGCGTCCGCTGCTGGCCATCGTGGCCGGCTCCAAGGTTTCCTCCAAGCTGTCGATCCTGAAAGCGCTGGCCGACAAGGTCGATAAGCTGATCGTCGGCGGCGGCATCGCCAATACCTTCATGAAGGCGGTCGGCCTGAACATCGGCAAGTCGCTCGTGGAAGCCGAGCTGGTGGGCGAGGCCAAGGCCATCATCGACATGATGGCCGCGCGCGGCGCGCAAGTGCCGATTCCGGTGGACGTGGTATGCGCCAAAGAATTTTCTCCGACCGCAGTGGCGACCGTCAAAGACGTCGCCGATGTGGCCGACGACGACATGATTCTCGATATCGGCCCGAAAACGGCCGCAACGCTGGCAGGGCAAATCGCCGCCGCCGGCACCATCGTCTGGAACGGCCCGGTGGGCGTGTTCGAGTTCGATCAATTCGGTGAGGGGACCAAAACCCTGGCGCTGGCGATCGCCGGCTCCAAGGCCTTTTCCATCGCGGGCGGCGGCGATACGCTGGCAGCGATTGCGAAATACGCGATAACCGACAAAATCGGTTACATCTCCACCGGTGGCGGCGCCTTCCTGGAGTTCCTCGAAGGCAAAACCCTGCCAGCAGTTGAAATCCTGCTGCAACGCAGCTCCCAGTAATCACTAGCGCAGCCGAAGGGCTGCGCTTTTACTTCAACTCAAGGATAGCTATGTATCGTGGTACCAAGATCGTCGCAACCATCGGACCGGCATCGACCGATTTCGATATTCTCGTTCGCATGATTCGTGCGGGCGTCGACGTGGTCCGTCTCAATTTCTCGCACGGCAAGGCGCAAGACCACATCGACCGCGCCGCCCTGGTGCGCCGTGCGGCGAACGAGTGCGGACGCGAAGTGGCGATCATGGCCGACATGCAGGGCCCCAAGATCCGCGTCGGCAAATTTGAAGAAGGCAAGATCTTCCTGGAAAACGGCGACAAGTTCATCCTTGACGCGAAATGGGGCGACAACGGCGAAATGGGCAACCAGGAACGCGTCGGCCTCGACTACAAAGCCCTGCCCAAGGATGTGCGTCCGGGCGACAAGCTGCTGTTGAACGATGGCTTGATCGTGCTGGTCGTCGAACGCGTGGTGGGCAGCGAAATCCATACCGTGACCAAGGTCGGCGGCGAACTGTCCAACAACAAGGGCATCAACCGCCAGGGTGGCGGCCTGACCGCGCCGGCCCTGACGGCCAAGGACATGGAAGACATCAAGACGGCGATGAGTTTCCAGGCTGAATACCTGGCCATTTCCTTCCCGAAAAGCGCGACCGATATGGAAATGGCGCGCCAGCTGGCCAATATCGCCGGCGAACCGTTCCACCACAAGCCGATGATGATCGCCAAGATCGAGCGCGCCGAAGCGATTC
>CBFGOU010000435.1:0-4719 GCA_965650445.1 uncultured Oxalobacteraceae bacterium
CGCGACGAGCGCCGCGCGCAGCCGCAGGTGTGGCTGGACGCGAACGCCGCCGAAGACGACCACACCTCGCCGCCGCACAGCAGCTGGAGCGCGCGCGCCGACCTGCTGGGCAGCGGACCGGAAGAGCGCGACTTCGTCGCCGAAGTCGACGACGATGGCCGCGCCCATCTGCGCTTCGGCGATGGCGTCCACGGATTGCAGCCGCCGGCCGGCATGGCCTTCGTGCCGCGCTACCGGGTCGGCAACGGCGCGGCGGGCAACGTCGGCCGTGGCAGCATCGCTTATATGGTACTGCGCAAGGAGCGCTGGAGCGGTCCGATGGTGGCCCCCGCCAATCCCATGCCGGCCGAGGGCGGCATCGCCGCCGAGACCAGTGATGAAGCGCGGCTGCGCGCTCCCCATGCCTTCCGCTCGCGTATCGAACGCGCCATCACCGCCGAGGATTACGCCGCGATCGCAGCGCGTCATCCGGCGGTGGCGCGCGCCGCGGCCCGTCTGCGCTGGACCGGCAGCTGGTACGAAGCGCGGGTGGCGATCGACCCGCGCGGAACCGGCCGTGCCGATCCCGCGCTGCTGCGCGAAGTCGAAGCCATGCTGTACCCGTACCGCCGCATCGGCCATGACCTGGCGGTGGTAGCGGCCAACTACGTTCCACTCGATATCGCGCTGCACGTATGCGTGGCGCCGCACTCCACCACGGGCGCCGTGCGCGCCGCACTGCTGCGGGTGTTCGGCAACGCCAGGGGCGGCATGTTCCATCCGGACGCGCTCGACTTCGGTGTGCCGGTGACCGTGTCCCGGCTGGTCGCGGCGGCGCAGTCGGTCGACGGCGTCTGCAGCGTGCGCGTGACCAGGCTGCAGCGCCTGTTCGAGCACAGCGCCGGTGAAATCGACAATGGCCTGCTGCCGATCGCCGACATCGAAATCGCCATGCTCGACAACGACCCCAATTTCCCCGAGCGGGGCATCCTGACGATCACCACGGGAGGTGGACGATGAGCCGGCCATGCGGATGCTGCGAGGGCGTGCACGTCGTCACGCCGGCTGCGCGCTACAACCGTCCGGGCCTGTCCGCGCTGAGCTACCGCGCCGGCACCTACGCCAGCTTCATGGCGAGCATGCAGGCGCGCCTGTCCAGCCAGGACTATCCGGCGCTGGCGCCGCTGACGGTACGCACGCATGACGACGCCGCCATCGCGCTGCTCGACGCCTGGGCCTGTGCTGCCGACGTGCTGACCTTTTACCAGGAACGCATCGCCAGCGAAGGCTACCTGCGCACTGCGACCGAACGCCGCTCGATCCTGGAGCTCGCACGTCTGGTGGGCTACCAGCTGCGGCCCGGCGTGGCAGCCAGCGTGCACCTGGCCTATACGGTCGACAGGAATGCCGCCCCGGCCAGCGTGCCGCGCGGCGCGCGCGCCAACAGCATTCCGGCGCCGGGCGAACAGATGCAGGTGTTCGAAACCTCGGAGGCGCTGCCGGCGCGCCACGACTGGAACGTGCTGCGCCCGCGCGCCAGCCGTCCGCACGCGCGCGAGACCATCGAAAAGCTGCGCCAGCTGTACCTGAAAGGCACGGCCACCAATCTCAAGCCGAACGACATCCTGCTGGTGCACTTCGGCGATGGCGCGACCTATCCCAGCGCGGTGCGCGCGGTGACCGTGGCGCCCGACGCCAAGGCCGACCGGACGCTGCTGACCTTGGCCCCGGTCAGCGTGGCCGCGCCGGCGGTGGCCAGGACGGCGGCGCAGCTCAAGGCCGCCAGCGACAGGCGCGCCGCCCAGTATCAGGAACTCGAGACCATCGCCACTGCGCTGTTCGACGGTATCCCCAAGGCCGGCGCCGGCATGGGGGCGCTGCTGGGCCGGATCAAGCTGGCGCTGGAAGTGCTGATGGAGGGAGCCAACAACGCCGACGCCGCGCCGGCGTCGCTGGCCGCCAAGGCGCAGACGGCTTTCCAGCATGAGCTGGCGCGCGCGCGGCTGCGCAAGGCGCCCGATGCGCTGCTCGACTGGCTCGAAAAGGGCGGCACGTCGCTGGCGCAGCTGCACGCCTCCTTCGTCGACGCACCGGCCGTGCCCGACGCTGCGCTCAAGAGCGCCATTTCCACCGGATCGGCGCTCGGCACCCAGCCATCGATGCAGGTCGATTCGGCCGGGTTCAAGCGTTTTGTCGAGGCATTGAAGGTGCCACCATCGCTGCCGCCCGCCAGTTCGCGCAAACTGCAGCGCGACGCCAAGGCCACCTTTGCCGCGCATGCCGATATCTATCCGCGCGTGCTGGCCGCGCTGCTGCCGGCCGTGGGCGCGCAGCTGTATGCCGGTCTGGGTACCATCGGCAGGAGCGATGGCGCCATCAAGGTGTATGCGCTGCGCCGCAGCGCGCCGATGTTCGGCCACAACGCGCAGCCGGTTCCGGTGATCGGCATCGAAGGCACCGTCAGCGCTGTCGAACCGGCGCTGGTGGGCGCGCACGACGTCGCCGAGCTCGACGCGGCCTACGAGCGCATCGTTGCCGGCAGCTATGCGCTGGTCGAGCGCAGCGGTGCGGCGGCCGTGGTGGCGGCCATCACCGCCGTGGAGCCGGTGTCGGTGGCCAAGTACGGCATGGCCGGGCGCGTCACCCGCCTGAAGCTGGATCAGCCCTGGCTCACCGACGCCGACGACACCAACGACCTGTCGGCGCTGCGCGCGGCCACCGTGCACGCCCAGGCCGAACTGCTGGAACTGGCCGAGGAACCGATTGACGAGCCGGTAGGCGGCAACGACATCGAACTCGATACCCTGGTCGACGGGCTGGAATCGGGCCGCTGGCTGATCATCAGCGGCGAGCGCATCATCGGCGGCACCGCCGGCGTGATGGGGGCCGAACTGCTGATGCTGGCCGGCGTCACGGGAACCGAGCCGCGCGTGGGCGACACGCCGCACACCCGTCTGCGCCTCGGCGTGCTCGGCTCCACCGACGGCCTGGCGTACCAGTACAAGCGCGATACGGTCAGCATCTATGCCAACGTCGTGCACGCGACCCACGGCGAGACACGCAACGAGGTGCTCGGCAGCGGCGACGCCGCCACGCCGCTGCAGCGCTTTACGCTCAAGCAGCCGCCGCTGACCTTCGTCTCGGCGCCGACCCCCTCGGGCGTGGCCAGCACATTGCAGGTGCGCGTCAACGAGATGCTGTGGCACGAAGCGGCCAGCGTCACCGATCTGGCGCCAACCCAGCGCGGTTACGTCACCGCCACCGATGACGAGGGCAAGACCTCGGTGATCTTCGGCGACGGCGTGTTCGGTGCGCGCCTGCCGACCGCGCCGGAAAACGTGCGCGCACGCTACCGCAACGGCATCGGCAAGGGCGGCAACGTGGCGGCCGGCCAGATCAGCCTCCTGGCCGACAAGCCGCTGGGCGTGAGCGCGGTCGTCAATCCGATCCGGGCCTCGGGCGGGGCCGACCGCGAAGCGCGCGACCAGGCGCGCCGCAACGCGCCGCTGGCCGTCACCGCGCTCG
Organism: uncultured Oxalobacteraceae bacterium; assembly: GCA_965650445.1. Lineage (GTDB taxonomy): Bacteria > Pseudomonadota > Gammaproteobacteria > Burkholderiales > Burkholderiaceae_D > Telluria_A. Next base: position 3,505 of record CBFGOU010000435.1, read on the forward strand.
ACCGGCTGGTGTCGACCCAGGACTACGCCGATTTCGCGCGCCTGTTCGGCGGCGTCGGCAAGGCCGCGGCCAGCCGCCTGCCGACCAGCGCGGGCCAGACGGTGGTGGTGACGATCGCCGGCGCCGACGATATTCCCATCGATGCGACCTCGGACCTGATGCGCAACCTGAACGCGGCGCTGCGCCGCTTTGGCGATGCTTTCGTGCCGGTGGTGCTGCGCACGCGCGAATCGCTGGCGCTGGTGATCGAGGCCAAGGTCAAGGTGCTGCCGGACTACGACTGGGAGTTTGTCGAGCCGGCCGTGCGGGCGGCACTGCTGTACGCCTTCGGCTTCGAGCAGCGCGAGCTGGGCCAGGGCGTGCGCGCCAGCGAAGTGCTGGCCACGATCCAGCGCGTGCGCGGCGTCGATTATGTCGATCTGGACCGGCTGGCCGTGGTCAGTGCCGACAGCGCCATCGCCGCCTTCGTCGACCCGGACGACGACAATCAGATGGGTGACGTGCACGGCCAGCCGGCCTCCATCGTCGATGGCCAGGTGCGCGAGGCGCAGCTGATCTACCTGCAGCCGCAGGTGCGCGACACGCTGATTCTGAACGAGGTGACATCATGAGCCGGCCCGCCGACTATCTGTATCAGCTGCTGCCGCAGGTGCACCGCACCCAGGATGCGCTGCGCGGCGCGCCCCTGCGCGCGCTGCTGCAGGTGATCACGGAGCAGGTCAACGTGGTCGAAGACGACATCGGCCAGCTCTACGAGAACTGGTTCATCGAAACCTGCGAGGACTGGGTGGTGCCCTACATCGGGGAACTGGTTGGCTACCGCCCGGTGCTTGATGCCGGCAGCGCCGGGCCTGTCACCACGCGCCAGGAAGTGGCCAACACCATCCGCCTGCGCCGCCGCAAGGGCACGATCGCGCTGCTGGAAACGCTGGCGCGCGACGTCGCCGGCTGGCCGGCGCGGGCGGTGCAGTTCTACACGCTGATCGGCTGGACCCAGCACCTGAATCACCAGCGCCTCAATCGTGGCGCCACCGCCAGCCTGCGCGACGGCGATGCGCTGGACCGCCTCGACGGACCTTTCGACAGCATCGCGCACACGGTCGGCCTGCGCGGGCGCTACAACATTGCCGATGTCGGGCTGTTCGTGTGGCGCCTGAAGGCCTACAGCGTGACCCATACGGCCGCGCGCAGCATCAAGGTCAGCGGCGGCTACGG
>CBFGOU010000436.1:0-4703 GCA_965650445.1 uncultured Oxalobacteraceae bacterium
GGCCTGGTCGCCCAGCTCGGCGCGCAGCCATTCGCGTTCGTTCGGCGCCACTTCATACGGCGTGGTGCAGCTTTCGCAGATTACCCGCACCAGGCGCTGGGCCAGGACCGCTTGCAGCGAGCTGCCCACCATGTAGCGCGGCACGCCCATGTCCATCAGGCGCAGCGGCGTGCTGGCGGCATCGTTGGTGTGCAGGGTCGACAATACCAGGTGACCGGTCATGGCGGCGCGCAGGCCGATCTGCGCGGTTTCCTGGTCGCGCATCTCGCCCACCAGCACGATGTCCGGATCCTGCCGCAGCGCCGAGCGCAGCACGCGCGCAAACGACAGCTCGATCTTGTCGTTGACCTGCACCTGATTGATGCCTGCCAGGCGGTACTCGACCGGGTCCTCCACCGTGATCAGCTTTTTCTCGACCGAATTCAATTCCGACAAGGCGCTGTACAAGGTCGTGGTCTTGCCGCTGCCGGTCGGGCCGGTCACCAGCACCAGGCCGTTGGGACGCGCGACGATGGCGCGGAATTTCTCCACCAGCTGCGGCGGCATGCCGATGGCATCGAGCCGCAAGGTGGTGCCGCCCTGGTTCAGCAATCGCATGACCACCGATTCGCCATACTGGGTCGGCATGGTCGAAATACGCACATCGATGCGTTGCTGTTTGACTTTGATGGCAAAGCGCCCGTCCTGCGGCAAGCGCTTTTCGGAAATGTCCAGATCGGACATCAGCTTGAGCCGCAGCGCCAACGGCGTGGCGATCTTGATATCGGCCTCGGTCTGCAGGTGCAGCACGCCATCGATGCGGAAACGGATCTGCAGCCGGGTTTCCTGCGGCTCGATGTGAATATCGGAAGCGCGTACCTGGGTGGCATCGTCGAACACCGATTGCAGCAGCTTGACGATCGGCGCTTCTTCCAGGTTCGGGTTGGCGCTCAGGGTGCCGAAGTCGACCGTGGTATCGCCCAGATCCTGTTCCAGCTCGCGCGCAAAGTCGGTAATCTCGTCGGTGCGGCGATAGATGCGGTCGATCGTCGCCAGCACCTCGGTTTCATTGACCACCGCCAGCTCGATCGGCTTTTTGACCAGGCGCGCAATTTCGTCGTAGGCAAACAGATCGGTCGGATCGGAGATACCGACCAGCAAAGTGCCGCGCCGGTCTTCCAGGGCCAGGGCACGGAAGCGCCGCGCCTGCGTTTCCGGCAACTGCCGCACGATATCGGGATTGGTGTTGTAGAACTTGAGGTTGATGTAGGGGATATTGAGCTGCTTGGCCAGCGCCCCCGAGATCTGCTCCTCGGTGACGAACCCATTTTCCACAAACACACGGCCCAGCTTGCGCCCGGTGCGCTTCTGATCTTGCAATGCCGCGCCAAGTTGGTCCTCGGTCAACAGCTTTTGCTGTACGAGAATTTCACCGAGTCGAACTTTTTCTGGCCGCGCCATTGACTACCCCTACATAAACCATTCGTGCGGCCCATTCTAGTCCAGAAACGGTAGTATTTTGTCGTCAGGAATGATTTTGTGCAGAGCTGGCAGTCTGCCATTGTGTATTCCGTACACATTGCGCTACAGTCAGCGCCTACTTTCGATGGGACCGCGTCCGGAATGACCACTTCAGCATTGCGCTCTCATGCCTTCAGGGAATCGCTCCCTTGAAGCCCATGTACCACCAGCACTTCGGCTTGCAGCAGCCGCCGTTCGGCATCACGCCGAATCCGGCGTTTTTCTACGCTGGCAACACGCGCGGCGCCATCCTCGACGCCCTGCTCTACGCCGTGCTGCAGGGCGAAGGCATCGTCAAGGTCAGCGGCGAGGTCGGCAGCGGCAAGACCATGCTGTGCCGCATGCTCGCGAGCCGCCTGCCCGCGCAGGTGGACGTGATCTATCTGGCCAACCCCACCCTGGCGCGCAGCGACGTGGCCTACGCCATCGCGGGCGAACTGGGTTTGGATACGGACGGCAGGCGCGCCGACGAAGTCATCCGCCTGCTGCAGGCCGACCTGATCGCGCGCCACGAACAGGGCCGCCAGGTCCTGCTGATGATCGAGGAAGCCCAGGCCATGCCGCTCGATACGCTGGAAGAAATCCGCCTGTTCTCCAATCTCGAGACCGCACACCATAAACTGCTGCAGATCGTCCTGTTCGGCCAGCCCGAGCTGGACCAGCACCTGAACCTGCCGCACATGCGCCAGTTAAAGGAACGCATCACCCACAGCTTCACGGTACCGCCCATGCCAGCGGACGTGATCCCGGACTTCCTCGCCTTCCGCCTGCACGCGGCGGGCTATAACGGCCCCGCGCTGTTCAGCCCGGCGGCCGTGCGGCACATCGCGCGCGTCTCCGAAGGCATCGTCCGCCGCATCAACATCCTGGCGGACAAAGCCCTGATGGCCGCCTTCGCGGACGATGCCGACCGGGTCGAAGCGCGCCATGCCAGGGCCGCCGTGGCCGACAGCAACTTCGCCGTCCGCACCGGCGCCAGACGCCGCGGCGCACTCCTGCTGTGCGCCGCGGGGATGCTCACGGTACTTGTGCTGTGGCTGCTCGCACACAAGGTGTTTTTCCCCTGAGCCGCATATTTGCCCGCAGCATAATTTTCAGCCATTATTGTGACTTGGCACCGACGAGCGTTCCGATGAATTTAACAAAATCCGTAACACCGCTGAGCATCGCGATCTGCAGCGCGCTGCTGTCGGGCTGCGCCACGCCTACCCTGCCCGGCTCGCCCGCCCACGTGAACGAAGCGCCGCGCGCACCCGGCCGCATTCCCGACCCGGTGCTGCGCCAGGCCCCGCTGCCCGAGCCCAAACCCACGCCCAAGCTGGAAACCTATAGCGTCACCGTGCACAAGGTGGCGGCGCAATCGCTGCTGTTCGCCCTCGCGCGCGATGCCGGGCTGAATGTGGACATTCATCCCGGCATCGAGGGCACCGTCACCCTCAATGCGCTCGACCAGACCCTGCCGCAACTGCTGGAGCGCATTGCGCGCCAGGTGGACATGCGCTACGAAATCAACGGCTCCACCCTGACGGTGCTGCCGGACACGCCGGTCTGGCGCAATTACAAGGTGGACTATGTGAACATGGCGCGCAGCACCAACAGCAGCGTCAATATCGCGACCCAGATTTCCACCACCGGCGGCGGCTCCAACACCACCACCGTCACCAGCCCGAACGGCAGCACCAGCGGCGGCGTGGCGCCCACTGGCGGCAGCGGCAATAACAATTCGACCACCTCGGTGGTGAACCGTTCAGATAATAATTTCTGGAGCAGCCTGGAGAAAAACATCCGCGACATGCTGCGCGAAACCACGCTCAACGACGCCCCCACCACCGTCAAGGCCCAGCAGCCCGAGCAGGCGCAACAGCCTGGCCAGCAGCCAGCAGCGGCCCCGCCCCAGCCGACGCCGGACAATGTTCTGGCCGCATTCGGCGCCTCGCGCAGCGAGCGCGAGCGCAACCTGCCCTCGGTGATCGTCAATGCCGAAGGCGGCCTGCTGGCCGTGCGCGCCACCGGCCGCCAGCACGAAAAGATCCGCCAGTTTCTTGACATCGTGGTCGGCAGCGCCAAGCGCCAGGTGCTGATCGAAGCGACCGTGATCGAAGTGCGCTTGTCGGATCAATATCAGCAGGGCATCAACTGGAGCGGGCTGGGCAGCAAGTTCTCGCTGTCGCAAAAGCAGGTCGGCGCCAATGCGCTCAGTTCCGGCGTGCAGGTCGGCACCTCGCCCGGCATCTTTTCGCTCAGCTACGTCAACCCGACCTCGGCGCTGGGCAATATCAGCAGCGCCATCCAGCTGCTCGAATCGTTCGGCAAGGTCAAAGTGCTGTCCAGCCCCAAGATCAGCGTGTTGAACAACCAGACCGCCATGCTCAAGGTAGTCGACAACAACGTCTTCTTCAGCATCAAGGTGACGCCTGCGGTGATCGGCCCGAACGGCACCACCACCGCGCCGGCCACCTACGAATCCAAGCTCGAGACCGTGCCGGTCGGCTTCGTGATGAGCGTGACCCCGCAGATCGCCGACTCCGACGAAGTGACGCTGAACGTTCGCCCGACCATCACCCGCATCGTCGGCTACGTGCAGGACCCCAACCCGGCGCTGGCCGACGCCAACGTCATCAGCCGCGTACCGGTGATCCAGGCGCGCGAAATCGAATCGATCCTCAAGGTCTACAGCGGCGACATCTCGGTGCTCGGTGGCCTCATGCAGGACTCGGTCGACAACGCCAAGGACGCCATTCCCGGCACGAACCGCCTGCCCATCATCGGCAACCTGTTCTCGTACCGGAACGAGCAGGTCAGCAAGACCGAGCTGGTGATCTTCATCCGTCCGGTAGTGGTCAAGAACGCCAGCATCGACGGCGACTACAAGGATTACCGCTACCTGCTGCCCGGCGGCGCGCCTTCCCCCGCGTATGCCGAACCGGTGAAAGTGAACTGACATGAGCCTCCTGATGCAGGCGCTCAAAAAGGCCGAGCGCGCCAAGCAGAATCACCTGCCGGACGAGGAACCGGCCAAGCCCTCGCAAGCCTACGACCAGGTGCTGGAACTGGCGCCGCAGGACCCGCTGACGCTCGCGCCGATCGATGCGGCGCCGGAAGAGCCGCCCAAGCGGACGCGCAATCCCGCGCCGCCACCGCCACCGCCACCACCGCCACCGCGTCCGCGCGCGAAGAAGCGCGCCGCACCGTTTTTGAGCGCG
>CBFGOU010000437.1:0-4699 GCA_965650445.1 uncultured Oxalobacteraceae bacterium
CGCAGACGATGTGCGGCACCTGCGCATCGCGATCGAGATTGGCACTACCGTACTCAAGGGGATGTTCGCCGACGGCGTCTTCCGCGATGGCCTTGACGCCATCAACGGCGTTGATTTGCGGACCTGGCTGGCCAGCCACGGCGGCGATCCCGCGCTGTGCCTCGATTCCGCCCCCGTCCGCACGCTCTACGATGCAGTCTTTGCCTACGCCGATGGCGACTACGGGCGCCCGGACCTGGAGGCCGGCACTGCCGTGCGCTGCATGATGCGCACCTTTTTCGGCTACCAGGGCTCCCTGCTGTACGAAATGCAGGCCGGGATGGGAGACGCTGTGTTTGCCCCCTTGTACCAGGCGCTGTCGGCGCGCGGCGTGAGGTTCCGCTTCTTCCACGAGCTTGCCGAGTTGGTGCCGGACGGCGACGCCATCGGCAGCATCCGTGTCACCCGCCAGGTGGCGCTCAAGGACGGCAGCTACGATCCGCTGGTGACGGTAAAGGGTCTCGACTGCTGGCCGAGCGTGCCGCGCTTTAGCCAGATCGACGCCGCCCAGGCGGCGCTGCTGCAAGAGCATCAGGTCGACCTCGAGTCGTACTGGAGCGACTGGCCCGCCTTGTACCGGCAGGCCTTCGGCGCGCCATTGCCCGAACTTACCCTTGAGCGCGGGCGCGATTTCGACCATGTCGTGTTCGGGATACCGCTTGGCGCGGTGCCGGAACTGTGTCCGCAGTTACTGGCGCGCAGCCCCGCCCTGAAAGCGGCCACCGACAAGGTCCGCACCGTCTCCACCCAGGCTTACCAGGTCTGGCTGAACCAGGACCTTGCTCAACTGGGCTGGACCTATCTTCCCGAAGGACAGGCCCCGGTGCTGGGCGGGTTCAGCAAGCCGTACGATACCTGGCTGCCGCTCGCGCAACTGGTCGCGCGCGAAGACTGGCCGGCGGATCTGACGCCGAAGGGCGTATCGTATTTCTGCAGCGTGCTGCCGGTGGCCGGTTACCCGCCACGTTCAGACACCGGCTTTCCGGCCCGCTGTGCCGCACTGGCCAAGGATGGCGCGCTGGAGCATCTTGGCCAGCGCATCGGCGCGCTGTGGCCGGCGGCCGGGCGTCCCGGCGCCTTTCCGTGGCAATGGCTGGTCGATCCCGCCGATGCCGTGGGGCCGGCACGCTTCGACAGCCAGTACTGGCGCGCCAATGTCGGCCCGTCCGAGCGCTACGTGCAGTCGCTCGCTGGCAGCGCGCGCTACCGGCTCAAAGCCGATGAATCGGGGTTTTCCAATTTGTACCTGGCGGGCGACTGGCTCAAGACCGGCATCGACTTTGGCTGCATCGAGGGCGCGGTCATGGGCGGAATGCAGGCCGCGCGCGCCTTGTCGGGGTATCCCGGGAAGATCGAAGGCGAGTCCGATTTTTAAGCCGTCGTAATCCTAGATCGTCTCGGCGATCTGAGCCGCAACGCCGGCGATCCAATCGATCGCCGGATCCGGCGCCAATCCGGCCAGTCGCGCCAGGCCAATAGTCGATGGCGCAACCGGGGCCGGCTGCGGATGAATGCCGATGGCCGCAGCACTGGCGAGCCGCCGCGCCACGCGCTCGGCCAAAAGACAGACAAGATCCGTGGCCGCCACGATAAAAGGCGCCGCCAGAAAGTTCGGCGTGGTCATCACGACGCGACGTGAAACGCCAGCCTCGCGCAGGCGGTCGTCGAGACTGCTCGTCGCATCGCCGCCTGTCGAGACTAGCAGATGGTCGAACTCGGCGAGCGTCTGCAGAGACATCTCGGCGGCCAGAGCAGGGTGGCCTTTTCGGGCCACCAGTAAAAGACGCTCGCTGAAAAGCGCTGTCTGTACCAAGGTGTCCGACGCCTGCCCGAGCGGGCCGATCACCATATCGATTTCGCGGCGCCTGAGATCTCCCAGCACTGCCTCCCGGCTGATTGACCGCCGCCAGATATCGACTCCTGGCGCGGCCAGCCGCACCTCGGCCATCAGCGTTGGCATCAGCACCAGATCGGCATAATCCGAAGCCCCGATCAACACGGTACGAACCGCGCGGGAAGGATTGAAAGCGCCGGTGTCGGCCAGCGCCACGCGCACAGCCGCCAGTGCGTGACCGATCGGTGCGTTCAGCGCCTCCGCCCGTGGCGTTGGCTTGACCCCGCCGGCATACCTCACGAAGAGAGGATCGTCCAGCAAATGGCGCAGCCTGGATAGGGCGTGGCTCACCGCCGGCTGGGTCATGCCAAGCACGTCGCCTGAACGCCCGACGTGTCGTTCCCGCATCAGCGTCTCGAATATCACCAGCAGGTTGAGATCGATACCCCGAAGATTAATTTCATGCATATACGATCATAACTGATATCGATTGGATTTATCACGCAAGCTTCGATTTACTTAAGCAGGGTGTCGAAACCTTCTACCTGGGACATGGCGGACCTGTCACACGGGAGTCTGTCGTCGAAGCGTTTCCCGCTGCCGCTGCGTCGGCTGCAGCGAGATGATGCAGGCTATTGGCAGCAGCAGCACCTGCTGCAACCTGGCCTGCGATGAATCGGGTTTTTCCAATCTGTATCTGGCGGGCGACTGGCTCAAGACCATTATCGACTTTGGCTACATCGAGCGCGCAGTGATGGGCGGAATGCAGGCCGCGCCCGCTCGCTAAGCTGAAAAATCAATATGGGCGGCAGGTACCGTATCGGTCAGGCAAATCCGATGTCCACTACAGTCGCCACCAAGAACTGCCACGATGACCTTTCGGTCGGATAGCCGTGTTGTTATTTGCGCAAATGTCGTTAAGCAATGTTGATGGATTGGAATTTTATGAATAGTATTGCTAGAACCGACCCGGACGGTATCTGGGGCTCTGAAAGATACTAAAATGAAAAATACAATTTGCCGTGCCTTGGTTTGCGCTGCCCTTACTTGGCCGTTGATGATTTCGCACTCGGCAATCGCCGCAGACGCCGAGCAGCCGGCTGCGGGAGACAAAGCGAAAGACGGTGGCAAACCGGCAGAGACACAACCGACAACTCCACAATATCCGAGCAGCGAGGGGAACCAAGTTGGCGACCATCTCAAGCTAACCGTGGACGTGTACGGTTTCACGCCTATATCCGGGTCTGCTGACAATTCACCACGATGTGCAGGCAAGGGATCGAGATATTCGCTAGTGAAAAATGACGGAAAATCAAGCTTGGTCAAGTTCTACCACATCGAGCCAAAGATGAGTGCAGACACGTGTCCCGAGACGGCGCGCCAAGTGGCAGAGGGTTCGATATACGAAATAACAAACACCACCAATCTTTTGGCCCAATCCAAGACGGCCGGGATCGCTTATGGCGTTTTGGCCGTCCCCTTCAAGTTCAGACTTGGTAGCGATAAGAAACTAATCAGTTCGGCGACTTTCGCACCATATATTGCTGGCAGATTGACGTGGCTTCAAGGCTTCGGCTATGAACTCATGCCGGTGTGGGCTGCTGGGGTCGGCTTGGTTCCCGTGCCCAGTGCTGATGGGAAATCTACCGAAACGAAATCGGCTTTCTCAAGCGCCATCGGATTCACCCTTAGCAGCGTCAAGGACCCGAAATATAGTGCTGGCATCGTTTATGGGCGCGACTTTGTAAGCAAGTCTGATCGAGGAAACGATCCAGGCGTTAGCAAGCCTTGGCTTTCGCTTTGGCTCGGCGTTGCTCTCTGATTGCCGCCTTCCAGTTGTTCGATCTGGTGATCGAACATTTTGGACTTACGCCCGAACTGCATGCGCCGCAGTTTGGCCGCAATTGACCACCTGACCGCAGGCTCGACGACATATCAGCATGCGCGCGCCAGCTGCAAGTCGAGCCGGTCCTTGGCCGTCACGTCGAGTTCACGCTCCTGGACCGCGTCGGGAGCGTCGCCGTCCTCCCAAATCGTGGTGACCACGCCCTGGTCACCGCGGTTCATGAAGTCGATCTTTATGCCCTTGATGCCCAATCGCACGTAGGTGTCGAGCACGTCGATGACGGCGCGAAAAAAAAGCTCCCGACGAGGGAGCTTTTTTCTTAATACTGGCGGAGATGGTGAGATTCGAACTCACGATACAGGTTTAAGCCCGTATGCTTCCTTAGCAGGGAAGTGCCTTCGGCCACTCGGCCACATCTCCATTCCAACACAGCTTTGCTGCATCAGAAGACCGGCATCTTACCGGCTACAAGCGGGTTTGGTCAATGGAACGCCCCCACTTTTTTCGAAAAACTTATGCTTTTTCCAAATCAAAGGCTTTGTGCAGCGCGCGCACTGCCAACTCCATGTATTTCTCGTCGATCAGCACGGAAATCTTGATCTCGGAGGTGGAGATCATGAGGATGTTGATGCCCTCTTCCGACAAGGTGCGGAACATTTGCGAGGCGACCCCGACGTGGCTGCGCATGCCCACGCCCACCACGGAAACCTTCGAGACCTTGCTGTCGCCGATGACCTTGGCGGCGCCGATGTCGGCCTGGATGCCTTCCAGCACGGCCATGGCCTTGGCGTATTCGCCGCGCGAGACCGTGAACGTGAAGTCGGTTTTACCTTCGACCGACTGGTTCTGGATGATCATGTCGACTTCGATGTTGGCATCGGAAATCGGTCCCAGGATGTGGAAGGCCACGCCCGGCTTGTCCGGCACGCCCAGAACGGTGATTTTGGCCTCGTCGCGGTTGAACGCGATACCGGAGATGA
>CBFGOU010000438.1:0-4695 GCA_965650445.1 uncultured Oxalobacteraceae bacterium
CCGGCTTCGACTACGAGACCGCGGTGCGCCAGGGCGCGCGCCTGCGCGTGGCCACCAAGTTCGTCAACACCGCGCGCGAGCACTTCGCCGCCAAGGGCGTGCACGTCGACCTGATCAAGCTGTACGGCTCGATGGAACTGGCCCCGCTGGTCGGGCTGTCGGACGCCATCGTCGACGTGGTCTCCACCGGCAGCACGCTGCGCGCCAACAACCTGGTCGAAGTCGAAGAGATCATGGACATCTCCTCGCGCCTGGTGGTCAACCAGGCCGCGCTGAAACTCAAGCGCGAGCGCCTGCAACCGATCCTCGACGCCTTCGAGCGCGCCTCCAAATTAAATAAATAAGCAAGCAAACAGCCAAGTCTCTCCAGATCCGCAAGCTCGATTCCACCCAGCCCGACTTCAAACAGCGTCTCGACACGCTGCTCGCCTTCGAAGCGTCCACCGACGACGCCATCGAAACGGCCGTGGCCAAGATCCTGCATGAGGTGAAAACCCGTGGCGACGCCGCGGTGCTGGAGTACACCAACCGCTTCGACCGCAGCAATGCCGCCAGCATGGCCGCGTTCGACCTGACCGGCCAGCAACTGCGGGATGCCTTGGATGGCCTGCCCGCCGCCCAGCGCGAAGCCCTGCAAACGGCCGCCGAACGCATCCGCGTGTTCCACGAACGCCAGAAGCAGCAATTGCAGGGCTTCAGCTACACCGAGGCCGATGGCACGGTCCTGGGCCAGCGCATCACGCCGCTGGACCGGGTCGGCATCTACGTCCCGGGCGGCAAAGCGGCCTATCCCTCGTCGGTGCTGATGAACGCGATTCCGGCCCAGGTCGCCGGCGTGGAAGAAATCATCATGGTGGTGCCGGCCCCGGATGGCGTGAAGAACCAGATGGTGCTGGCCGCGGCGGCCATTGCCGGCGTCACGCGCGTGATCACCATCGGCGGCGCCCAGGCGGTCGGCGCGCTGGCCTACGGCACCGAGACGATTCAAGCGGTCGACAAGATCGTCGGCCCAGGCAACGCCTACGTGGCCGCCGCCAAGCGCCGCGTGTTCGGCACCGTCGGCATCGACATGATCGCCGGCCCTTCCGAAATCCTGGTGCTGTGCGACGGCACCACCGATCCGGACTGGGTGGCGATGGACCTGTTCTCGCAGGCCGAGCACGACGAACTGGCCCAGGCCATCATGCTGTGCCCCGACGCCGCCTACATCGCCAGTGTTGAAGCGAGCATCCACAAGCTGCTGCCGGACATGCCGCGCGCCGACACCATCCGCACCTCGATGAGCGACCGCGGCGCGTTGATCAAGGTGCGCAGCATGGAAGAAGCCTGCGCCATCGCCAGCGACATCGCCGCCGAGCACCTGGAAATCAGCGCCGACAACCCGCAGCAATGGGCCGACCGGATCCGCCACGCCGGCGCCATGTTCCTCGGCCGCTTCTCGTCCGAGTCGCTGGGCGACTACTGCTGCGGCCCGAACCACGTGCTGCCGACCTCGCGCACGGCGCGCTTCTCCTCGCCGCTGGGCGTGTACGACTTCCAGAAACGCTCGTCGATCCTGCACGTGAGCGAAGCCGGCGCGCAAACGCTGGGCAAGGTCGCCGCCACCCTGGCCTACGGCGAAGGCTTGCAGGCGCACGCGCGCAGCGCCGAACTGCGTCTGAAACCGAGCGCATGAGCAGCTGGGTCAATCAGGTGTTCTGCGAGGACGCCTTGAGCGGGCTGGCGCGCATCCCGGACGGCTCCATTGACCTGATCCTGACCGACCCGCCCTACAACCTGGGCAAGGATTACGGCAATGGCTCCGACCAGATGGACGATGGCGACTACCTGGCCTGGACCGAGCAGTGGATCGATGCCGCCCTGCCCAAGCTCAAACCCAACGGCAGCCTGTACATCTTCCTGACCTGGCGTTTTTCGCCGGAGATCTTCGTGATGCTGAAAAAGCGCATGACGATGATGAACGAGATCATCTGGGACCGCCGGGTGCCGTCGATGGGCGGCAGCATCAGGAGCTTTTCGTCGGTGCACGACACCATCGGCTTTTTCGTGCGCCGCAAGGATTACTACTTCGACCTGGACGCCGTGCGCATTCCGTACGACGCCGAGACCAAGAAGGCCAGGTCGCGCTCGATTTTCGTCGGCGCCAAGTGGCTGGAGGTCGGCTACAACCCGAAAGACCTGTGGAGCGTGTCGCGCCTGCACCGCGAGCATCCCGAGCGGGTCGAGCATCCGACCCAGAAGCCTCTGGAGATCATCGAGCGCATGGTCAAGGCCTCGTGTCCGCCCGACGGCGTGGTGCTCGACCCCTTCATGGGCAGCGGCACCACCGCCCTGGCGGCGCGGCGCTGCGGACGCAACTTCACCGGCTTCGAACTGAACCCCGGCTACTGCGCCGTGATACGCGAGCGCCTTGAGGCGCCGGAACCTGCGCTGACGAAAAAGAACGCCAAACGCAAACTGAAAGAGCAACCATGTCCTTCATCGACAACCTGATCGCCAACGTCATCCGTCCCGAGATCATCGCCGACCTGCCCTACAAGGTGCCGGACGCGGGCGGCTTCGTCAAACTCGACGCGATGGAGAATCCCTATCCGCTGCCGCAGCACCTGCGCGCGGAACTGGGCCGCCGCCTGGCCGACGCGGTGCTGAACCGCTATCCGGTGCCCAGCTACGCCACCCTGAAGGAACGCATCCGCGCCAGGATGGGGGTGCCGGCCGGTTACGACGTCATCCTCGGTAACGGCTCGGACGAAAACATCTCGATGATGCTGATGGCCGTCTCCGGCGGCGCACGCCACCCGGCCATTCTGGCCCCGGCGCCCGGATTCGTGATGTTCGAACGCTCGGCCATGCTGGCCGGCGCCAGCTTCGTCCCGGTGCAGCTGCGCGACGACATGACGCTCGACCAGCAGGCCATGCTGGCCGCCATCGCCGAGCACAAGCCGGCAATCACCTTCCTGGCCTACCCGAACAACCCGACCGGCACGCTGTACCAGCCGGAAGACATGGTCGAGATCATCCGCGCCGTGGGCGAGACCGGCATCGTGGTGGTGGACGAAGCCTACGGCCCGTTCGCCCGCACCAGCTTCATGGAGCGCCTGCCGGAATTCGAGAACATGGTGGTGATGCGCACCGTATCGAAGCTCGGCCTGGCCGGCATCCGCCTGGGCTATATGGCGGCGGCGCCGAAACTGCTGGAACAGTTCGAAAAAGTGCGGCCTCCTTACAACGTCAATGTGCTGACCCAGATCGCCGCCGAATTCGCGCTCGACCATATCGAGGTGCTTAACGACCAGGCCGCGCAACTGGTCGCCGCACGAGAGCAATTGCGGGCCGAGTTGTCGGCCTTGCCACGGGTGACCGTCTTCCCATCCGCCGCCAATTTCCTGCTGTTACGCGTGCCGGATGCCGACGCTTCCTGCGCGAAACTCCTGGCAAATAAGGTGATGGTGAAAAATGTGAGTAAAATGCACGGACTGGCTAATTGCATTCGTGTCACCGTAAGCACGCCTGAAGAAAACACTGCATTTCTCAATGCCCTGAAGGCATCATTGAACTAATCGCATCAGCCAAACCAGTACATCGAGCAAGCCCATGACCCGCACCGCAGAAATTACCCGTAACACCAACGAGACGCAGATTCGCGTCGCCATCAATCTTGACGGTACCGGCAAGCAAAAGCTCAACACCGGCGTGCCTTTCCTGGACCACATGCTGGACCAGATCGCGCGCCACGGCCTGTTCGATCTGGAAGTCGAGTGCGTGGGCGATCTGCACATCGACGCCCACCACACGGTCGAAGACACCGGCATCACGCTGGGCATGGCGGTGGCCAAGGCCATCGGCGACAAGAAAGGCATCGTTCGCTACGGCCACTCGTACGTGCCGCTGGACGAAGCGCTGTCGCGCGTGGTGATCGATTTCTCCGGCCGTCCCGGCCTGGAAATGCACGTGCCCTGGACGCGCGCCATGATCGGCACCTTCGACGTCGACCTGACGCTGGAATTTTTCCGCGGCTTCGTCAACCACGCGCTGGTGACGCTGCACATCGATAACCTGCGCGGCAGCAACGCCCACCACCAGTGCGAAACGGTGTTCAAGGCATTCGGCCGCGCGCTGCGCATGGCGACTTCGCTCGACGAGCGGGCCGCCGGCACCATCCCTTCGACCAAAGGCAGCCTGTAAGCGTCGACGAACAAACCCTGTAAAGCTATGAATAAAATTGTTGTGGTCGACTACGGCATGGGCAACCTGCGCTCGGTAGCGCAAGCCCTGCGCGCGGTCGCTCCCGAAGCCGACGTGAAAATCTCCGGCGACGCCGCCGACATCGACGGCGCCGACCGCATCGTCCTGCCGGGCCAGGGCGCGATGCGCGACTGCATGCGCAGCCTGCGCGAGTCCGGCGTTCAGGAAGCGCTGCTGCGCGCCGCCAAGAGCCGTCCGATGATGGGCGTGTGCGTGGGCGAGCAGATGCTGTTCGACGTCAGCGAAGAAGGCGACACGCCCGGCCTGGGTCTCTTGCCCGGCAAGGTGGTGCGCTTCCAGCTCGAAGGCCGCGTGCAGCCCGACGGCTCGCGCTTCAAGGTGCCGCAGATGGGCTGGAACCGGGTGCGCCAGGTGCGTGCGCACGCGCTGTGGGAAGGGGTCGGCAACGACAGCTATTTCTACTTCGTGCACAGCTACTACGTGCAGCCG
>CBFGOU010000439.1:0-4691 GCA_965650445.1 uncultured Oxalobacteraceae bacterium
GATGCGACTTGTCAGTAGCTATGTTGTTTCCTTTTAAAGTCTGAAGAATTAGCCGCGCGTCGAGTTATCTCGTCACGCCTTGGAATCGACCTCGTGCTTGAGGCGTTCCACCAGGGCGTCGATGGACATTACACCCAGATCGACATTGCCACGGGCGCGCACGGCCACAGTGTTGGCATCCCGCTCCTTGTCGCCCACAACCAGAATGTAAGGCAGTTTTTGGACGGAATGTTCGCGTATTTTATAGGTAATCTTCTCGTTGCGCAAATCAGCGTGAACGCGGAATCCTGCCTTTTTCAACCTCGACGCAACCTCTTGCACGTAATCGGCCTGCGCATCGGAGATATTGAGCACCTCCACCTGCACCGGCGCCAGCCACAGCGGCAGCGCGCCCGCGTAGTTTTCGATCAGGATGCCGATGAAACGTTCCATCGAGCCCACAATCGCGCGGTGCAGCATCACCGGCACCTTGCGGGTGTTGTCGTCCGCCACATATTCCGCACCCAGGCGCTCGGGCATGAAGAAGTCGACCTGCATAGTGCCGACCTGCCATGGACGGCCAATGCTGTCCTTCAGGTGATATTCGATCTTGGGGCCATAAAACGCGCCCTCGCCCGGCAACTCGGTCCAGCTCACGCCGCAGGCGCGCAGACCCGAGCGCAGCGCCTCTTCCGCCTCGTCCCAGACCGCATCGGTGCCGATGCGGTTATCCGGACGCAGCGCCAGTTTCACGTCGATGTTGGTGAAATCGAAATCCGCGTACACCTCCATCGCCTGCTTGTGGAAGGCCACCACTTCCGGCTCGATCTGCTCCTCGGTGCAGAAAATGTGGCCGTCGTCCTGGGTGAAGCCACGCACGCGCATGATGCCGTGCAGCGCCCCGGACGGCTCGTTGCGGTGGCACTGGCCGAATTCGCCGTAGCGCAGCGGCAGGTCGCGGTAGCTGCGCATGCCGCTGTTAAAGATTTGCACATGGCCAGGGCAATTCATCGGCTTCAACGCGTAGGAACGGTTTTCGGATTCCGTCACGAACATGTTTTCGCGATAGTTATCCCAGTGACCTGTCTTGCCCCACAGGCTGCTGTCGAGAATTTGCGGCGCCTTCACTTCCTGGTAGCCATTGACCTGATACTTGTTGCGCATGTACTGCTCGACCTGTTGCCAGACCGTCCAGCCTTTCGGATGCCAGAAGATCAAGCCCGGCGCTTCGTCCTGGAAATGGAAAAAGTCCAGCTGTTTACCCAGTTTGCGGTGATCGCGCTTTTCCGCCTCTTCCAGGTTGTGCAGATACAGTTCCTGATCTTCCTTCCTGGCCCAGGCGGTGCCGTACACACGCTGCAGCATTTCATTCTTCGAATCGCCGCGCCAGTAAGCGCCGGCCAGCTTCATCAGCTTGAACACTTTCAGCTTGCCGGTCGAGGGCACGTGCGGGCCGCGGCACAGGTCGATGAAACCGCCTTCGGCATACAGCGACACGTCTTCATTGGCGGGAATCGAGGCAATGATTTCCGCTTTATAGTGTTCGCCGATCGATTTAAAGTACGCAACAGCCTCATCGCGCGGCAGCACCGTACGGGTGACCTTCTCATCCTTCTTGGCCAATTCCGTCATCTTCTTTTCGATGGCGGCCAGGTCATCCGGCGTGAACGGGCGCTTGTACGAGAAGTCGTAATAAAAGCCGTTTTCGATGACCGGGCCGATGGTGACCTGCGCATCCGGGAACAGTTCCTTGACGGCATAGGCCAGCAAGTGCGCGGTCGAGTGACGAATGACGTCCAGGCCTTCCGGGTCCTTGTCGGTGATGATGGCCAGATCGGCATTCTGCTCGATCAGGTGCGAGGTATCGACCACCTTGCCATCGACCTTGCCGGCCAGCGCCGCCTTGGCCAGGCCGGTGCCGATGCTGGCAGCCACTTGCGCTACGGTGACAGGACCGTCGAACTGGCGCTCGGAACCATCGGGAAGTCGGACTGAAACCATGCTGTTCTCCTGAACAAATACTGCGGAATAAATGGGATGCAAAGGATGCAAAAAATGCGGACGAAAAAAAACGCGGACTAGCCGCGTTTTTTCTTTTCGTTGGGAGCGAAAGAACACCTCGACTAGCGTCGCTGGAACAACTCCGTCGTAGTTCGCGGTGTCATAACCATGGTGCCTTTCTCGCTCTTACCTTGTACTTCTGTGTTCTGGTGGGCGGTGCAGAATTCGAATCTGCGACCCCTTGGATGTCGACCAAGTATTCTAACCAGCTGAACTAACCGCCCGATGCCCAGCATTATAGAGACCGGCTTCTGGAAAGACAAGGGCTTTTTTTCAAACGAAAAAACCATCGCCGTTCATTTACACTTCTGCCATGAACACACCCCCTTCCCTCGACACCGCCCACCTGCACGCCCACCACGAAGGCGACGCCATCCACACCCACGTCGCCGAGGGCCGCGACCAGACCGCGCTGGCTGTCGCGCTCACGCTCACCTTGCTGTTTGCCGTGGTCGAAGCCGTCACCGGCTTCATGTCCAGTTCGCTCGCGCTGATCTCCGACGCCGGCCACATGGTCACCGACGCCGCCGCGCTCGGCCTGGCCCTGCTGGCGCAACTGATCGCCAAGCGCCCGCCCTCGGCGCGCCACTCGTTCGGTTTCGGCCGCGCCGAAGCGCTGGCCGCCTTCGTCAATGGGCTTGCCATGCTGGCCCTGGTCGCATGGATTACTGTCGAAGCCGCGCACCGCTTCATCGCCCCGCATGCGGTCGAAGGCGCCACCGTCTCGATCGTCGCCGCGCTCGGCCTGCTGCTCAATCTCGCCATGGCCTGGCTGCTCTCGCGCGGCGAAGCCAATCTAAACACCCGCGCCGCCCTGGTCAATGTGTTGGGCGACCTGCTCGGCTCGGTGGCCGCGTTGACCGCCGGCATCGTCATCTATTACACCGGCTGGATGCGCATCGACCCCATCCTGTCGGTGCTGGTGTCCCTGCTGATTTTTAAATCCACCGTGTCCGTGCTGCGCGAGTCCTATCACTCGCTGATGGAAGGCGTACCGCCTCACATCGACTACGTGCAGGTCGGGGCCGACCTTGCGCGCGTGCCCGGCGTGCTGTCCGTGCACGATTTGCACGTGTGGGACATGTCGCCGGGCCAGCCCGCGCTGATCGGCCATCTGAGCATCAACAGCCTGCAGGAATGGCCTGCCGTGCTTGAGCTGGTGCGCGACATGCTGCTCGAAAAGCATGGCATCGACCACGTCACCTTGCAGCCTGAAGCCCGCCACTGAGGCCAGGGCGGGATCAGCGTGGCGGCGGTGGCCGCAATCGGCATGCACAACAGCCGCCCGGCTACGTCACGACCAAAGCGGCCCACTCAGCCGCGCGACACCTCGTCTTGCGCAATTCGTACCAATGCTGAGGTGCCGACATTAAAATGGCCTGAACGGGTTTGTGCCGAGCGCCACCCGCTGTCACAGCATGTTTTATGGAGGTCATTCATGATCCCGCAGCCCCGCTATCTGGAAGCCGACGCCCTCAAGGGCGCCCTGATCATCCTCGTGGTGTTCGGGCACATCGTCGACATCTTTTCCGCCCGGTACAACCTGTACCGCGCCCTCGACGGGGCAATCACAAGCTTCCACATGCCGCTGTTCGTGTTTATAGTCGGCATGTTTTCACGCTCGACTCTGGGCGACAAGGACTACCGCACGATCTTCAGCCAGTTCGTGCTGCCGTTGGTCGTGTTCCAGGCAGCCTACCTGCTGCCGCTGCGGCTGGTCACGGGAAAATGGCTCGCGCCCACGACGGAACCCTATTTCCATCTCTGGTTCCTGCTTGCCGTCATCATGATGAAGTTAAGCCTGCCGGTGGCCGTGCGCATTCCATACGTTCTGCCGGTCTCGGTCTGCGTCGCGCTGCTGGCCGGCTACGATCCCGGCATCGGCTTCAGCTTTGCGCTGTCGCGCACCATCTATTGTTTCCCGTTCTTCCTGCTCGGCCACCGCCATGGGCGCCCGCTCCTCACGCTCGCAATGAAACATCGCTACCTCGCGGGCGGCCTCTTCGTCTGCGTGATGGCTGTGGTCATTCGCTGGTCCTTGCACGGCCTGGAGCCGAACGCGCTCATCGGCGCGGTGGGCTACGCGGAGCGGCCGGTGATCGCGGTCGCGCCGGCCATCGGGCGCGCGCTCGCCCTCCAGCTGGCCGCCTTCGGCGCGCTCGGCTTCGTCGCATGGGTGCCGGCGCGCATGCCGTTGCTGGCATGGCTCGGCCAGCACACGCTGGCCGTGTACCTCCTTCACGGTTACTTCATTCTGGCCCTCATCCAGACCGTACGCCGCATTCCGGAACACCTTGCGGTGCAACTGCTGCCCGTCTGGATGCTATGCGCGGTCGCGCTCGCATTCGGCCTGGCGCAGCTCGATGCCCGTTTCAAGCAGGCGTTCACCAGCATGGGCGAGGCGCTGATGGCGTTCGCCGGGCGCCGGGTTCCCCTTGCCACCGAGCCGCAGTCCCCGGCAAGCCCGCCCGCCCCTCCGACGGCGTCGACGCGCGCGGCCACACAGGAATAGTCGCGCCGACCGCCGCTGCCGTTTGCATGAACCAGGCGACAGGCCCATAACAAACAAAAGCACGTCAAGTTCAATGCTTCCATCGAGGAAAATCGACTTGTGCGCCTTCGCCGGGCGATCAATCGCCCCAATCAGTTCG
>CBFGOU010000440.1:0-4690 GCA_965650445.1 uncultured Oxalobacteraceae bacterium
CAGTCCGTCTGCATCCGTCGTGGGTGTGAACACCAGTCGGTCGGGTACGAGCGCCTCGAGAATTTGACGCGCATCACCCACGCAGCGGTGGAGCAGTCCGCGCCAGTCGTCCAGGTACTCCCGGCGCCGCTCCTCGATCGCCCAGCCGCTTCGACGGCGCCGGCAAGTACCAAGTCACGCCGTTCAACCAGGCTGCCGGCACGGTCATCGCGGCGAGCACCACTGGCCAGGGCGCCTTCGCCGTCGCGGACCCGCGCACCAGCCTGAACAGCCGCCAGCAGGGCGACGCCTACCTGACCGGCGGCCACTACGGCGTGGTGCCGTGGGATTCCCCGAGCGGCGCCGTGAGCGCGGCTGCGCGCCAGGACAACGGCCGCTGGTCGGTTGCGGACCCGCGCATCGACGCGTTGCCAGCGCCGGACCAAAAGACCGTCGCCATCATCCGCGCGCTCGATGGCACCTGGCACCGCCCGTTCACCACGCTCGAGTTGGCCGCGCTGCAGTCCCTGATCGAGCCCGAGGAATACCTGCTGCTGGACGGGATGAGCGACAGCGTATGGCGCGAGCACGTCGGCAACCTGGTGCCGCCGGATGCGGCGACCGCAATTGCGGAAGTGATAGGCACGACGCTGCTGCTGGCCGGTGCCGGCGAAACCTTCGTACTGAGCGCGACGCCGATCTGGGTGCGCAACGTCGCGCTGGCCCTGACGATGCCGAGCGCCTGAGTCTGATACTGGAGACCACATGGACCACAAAGACCTTTGCGAGCACACCCGTATACGCCTGATCGCGGCGGCCGTCGGCCACCAGCAGTGCACGAAGACGGCTTCGAACATCATCCCGCTGCCCGGCACGGACCGCGTGATCGCGATCGGGACGCCGGCGCAGGTAGCGCAGTTGCTTCCCGAGGCGCCCGATCTACTGGACGCGCTACAAAAGGCCGCGCGCCTGTTGCGAGCAGCAGGCTTTGCTATGACCGGCACGGCAACGTCGCAGATCGTGGCTGCAATCGAGGCGCATGCACAGCAAGAAGCAGCGCAGGCCGTCCCGAGCAACGCATCGGTGAAGGACATGCTGCGCTGGCTGGGAGTCGACACCGATTATCACGGAAAGATCGCGTTCACGCTCGGCCAGTTCGCGCGCTTCGTTGGAATGCTCCGCGCCGCCCCCACGACCGTGCCGGATCATTCGGAAAGAGAAGCCGCCAACGCGGGCGGCCTTGCCACGCCGATCTTGGCAAACGGCGTTCCAGTTGAGCAGACGCAGATGGATTGGGTTTGCCGCTTCATCAGCGAAAACAGCATCTTTGACGGCAGCGACATCTTGCGTGCATGGAATGAGCTTGTAACCTTCTACGTTGCACACAGAGCAGCGGCCACCATCGCAGCAGGTCAGGAAGCTGCCAACGCGGGCGGGCTGCTCCCTCACGACTGGAAAGACCGCCTCTACGCAGCAATGAATGCGGCGTTTGAATTACGTCGCTTCGGTCCGCGCGACGAGGACGGTCAGCACCAAGGTATGCGGATCGACGATACGCAAATTGGCGTCGAGTTCGCAATGGACTGGCTCGAAAAGTCGGTACTCGCGGCCAGCCAATCCCCAGCCACCGGCACAGGTCAGGAAGCCGCCAACGCGAAGGATGCGGCGCGGTATCGGGTGCTGAGACAAAACGTGAGGCCAGCTGATGTCAGCATCACCATGACGTGCATTCCACCAGTCGGGCAATCATCCGCCGAGCGCATTGACATGCTGTGCGATTTGTTCATCGACCGTAACCGTGCAGCAATGGCCGCTGTTGGCGCAGCAGGTCAGGAAGGGGGTGCAGCATGATATCGGAACTGATGGCAGCGCTGGATGCACGCGACGACCGGATGAAGGATCAGCTTGACCAGATTGGCCGGTCCATTGGCTATGGTCGCGCAATCCAACTGTTGGGGCAGTTGTGGGACGACATGATGCAGGCTACCTACCCGCAGGTCGGCCGCCATCAGGAGGGCATGCACCGCCGCACCGACATCGAGCGTATCGAAGATGGTCTGCCGATTGGTCGCAAGGTCGTCTACGTTCCGAAGCGTGGCCGCAAAGGCGTCTTTCAAATCACCACTTGGTCCGACTTCGACAGCGAAATCCCGAACGTGGGCCGCATTATTTCGGACACGCCGCTTTATGGCCGAGTGCCATTCGCTACCGACCAAGCACCCGCCCAAGAGCCGGGCGAACAGAAAGGAGGCGCGTGATGTGGAGCCAGCGCGCCAAATTGTTCCGAAAAACGTGCGACCTGATCGCCGACGACCGGGCCGCCAGCGGGCAAGATAACAGCCGCCATCGTGGCTTGGTGCAGATGATGGACCGTGCCGCCGCCGACCTGCTGCGCGGCCTGAAACAGATTAACCGCGTGCTCGATGCGCACATGAAGGGACAGACCAATGGCAACTGAGATGAACGTCGAGGCAGAGCGCGCAGCGTTTGAGGCGTGGCTCGGGCGACCGATGATGAGCCCAGAGCAGCCGACCCATTACAACGGCCGCGACGTGCGGACCGCATGGGAAGCGTGGCAGGAACGTGGCCGCCGCGCCGCCCAGCCTGCCGATGTAGGAGCGGGAGAGTTGCCGCAAGCTGCGCAGGGCGTGAAGACGTGGCAGGATCGTATCTTCGCCGTGCATCCTCGCTCCGAGGAACAGTACTGGCCGCACGATCTGATGTGCAAGTACATGGTGCAGGAAATCGCCGATCTCCGCGCCCAACTCGCCAGCGCGCAGCAGGCGAAGGAGTACGAGCAGCGGCATGCGGCAGAGTCGGAAAAGGCGTTGGCGCAGGCCCATGCCCAGCTCGCGCGCCAGAGCCAGGGAGGGCCGGTGGCGTGGATGGTTGCTCGTGAACTGTTCATCTCGCATGATGCTATCCCGCCTCGCTTGATGCCGCCACTCGGCAATCCGGTGCCGCTCTACGCCGCACCGCCGCTGTCCAGCGAACCGCAGGCAGAGAAAGGAGACACGTGATGCAGGAGCGGAAAGTAGACCGCCGCCGCGGCGTGTCGTCGCACTTCACCAGCCCGGTGAACGACCGGCGCCGGCCGAGCTTCGAGCGCCGCGGCACGGTGCCCCAGGTTTCGCCGCCGACGCGCGAGCAGCAGGTGTACGGGGAGCGCCGGCAGTTGCCGGATGCGGGAATGGAATAGGGAGGGGAGATGTTGCGCTATGTGACAATTTCTAAGTTTGCGGCTGAGTCGGGTTACACCGAGATCGCCATCAGGGCAAAAATCCACGACGGCATCTGGCCGGAGAACAAGGTATGGAAGAAGGCGCCCGACGGGCGCGTCTTGATCAGCACGGAAGGATATGAGGAATGGGTAGAAACGGGCGGGGTGTTAAAGCTGGGTCGGAAACCAGCATCGAAATCAGCTTCATGTATCGGGGTGTCCGCTGCCGGGAAAGGATCCAGCTCAAGCCCACGGCCGCTAACCTGAAGCGGGCCGAGCAGCACCGCGCAGCGATCTTGCACTCAATCGCCAGCGGCACGTTCGATTACCGAGCGACGTTTCCGGAATCGAAGATCGCGGCGCGCTTCGAGGAGGTTGAGGCCGCGCCCGGCGACAAGGTGACGATCGGAGGCCACCTAGACAAATGGCTCGACCACCAGAAGCTGGAATGCAAGGCCAGTACGTACGACACGTACCGAAAAATCGTGATGGGCAAGCTGGACCCGTGGTTCGGGAAAATGGCGTTGAGCGAGTTCAAGCGAAAACACATCCGCGACAAGCTGAAGGACTACCCGGCCGGAAACAAGACCCTCGGGAACATCCAGAGCGTGTTGCGCGCGGCGCTGGACGCGGCAGTCGAAGACGAGCTGATCGAGGTAAATCCGCTGGCGGGGTATACGTACAAGAAAAAGCGCGAGGTCGTTGTGGCTGAGGATGAAATCGACCCATTCGACCGGGACGAGCAGGCCGCCATTCTGGCCGCGCTGGAAGGGCAGGGTCGCAACTTGGTGCAGTTTGCGTTCTGGACCGGGCTGCGTACGTCGGAGCTGGTGGCTCTGGACTGGAGCGATGTCGACTTCCTCCGCGGTGTGATCCGGATATCCCGTGCGCAGACGCAGCACTCGGACGGCCCGGAGGCACCGAAGACGGACGCGGGCCGACGCGAGGTCAAGCTCCTGCAGCCGGCGCTGGATGCGCTGACGACCCAGAAAGCGCACACGTACCTCGCCGGCAACGAGGTGTTCCAGAACCCGCAAACGCTCGCGCGCTGGACTGGCGACCAGCCGATCCGCAAGACGCTGTGGACGTGGGCATTGAAGCGTGCGGGCGTGCGCTACCGCTACCCGTACCAGACCCGCCATACGTACGCGAGCATGATGCTGTCGTCGGGCGAACATCCGATGTGGGTCGCCCAGCAGATGGGGCACGCGGACTGGTCGATGATCATCCGACGATATGGCCGGTGGATGCCCGATGCTGACGACCAGGCCGGCAGCCGCGCAGAAGCGGTCTACGGAAAGAAAAAGGACGCCGCGAAGGTATCCGGGGCGTCCTAATCATGCTGTCATTATGTTGGCATTACCCAGCAAAAAGAGCAGGTAATCCACCAAAACAGCGACAGCCTCAAGCGCATAAGTGCTTGATTTAAAACAGTGTACTGGTGGAGGCGGAGGGAATCGAACCCTCGTCCGCAAGCACTCTACAGACAGT
>CBFGOU010000441.1:0-4684 GCA_965650445.1 uncultured Oxalobacteraceae bacterium
GGCATGGTGCTGGTGCTGACCCGTTCGACCGAGGCGGTCTACCCGCCGTCGTTCCACATCGGCTTTCTGCAGCCCTCGGCCGATGCGGTCCAGGCCGCTTATGCGCATTTGCTGGCTTCCGGCATCGCGGTGCCGGAAGCGCCCAAGACCATGCGCGGCAGCCTGCTGTTCTACTGCTACGCGCCCGGCGGCGTGCTGGTGGAGGTGAGCCACCGCGGGGCGCTTCCCTAGCTGGTTCAGGCCGCGTCGCGCAGGGCCGCGCCCGGTTCCTGCAGGGCGATCTGCTTGCGGGCGGCGGCGCGGCCCGCTTCGCAGCGCTTGTTCACGCCGTAGGGCGAAAAATCGTGGTCGTCGCCGTACACCACCGGCGGGCTATCGATGATGCGCAGGTTTTTCATGGCGCGCAGGCGCAGCAGCCAGGCGAAGGCGGGATTGGCTTCGACCGGATTGCCTTTGGCCAGCCCGGCCAGCTGGTCGAGCATCTGCAGGAAGTCGCCCAGTTCGGCGCTGCCGCCGTAATCGGCCCAGAAGCGGTTCTGGTATTGCAGCGCAAGGGCGTGCGATTGCACCGCCATCAGATTGGTCGGCGCGGGCAGGCCGTCGGTGGGGAACAGGTCGACCACGAAGATCGGCAAGGTCGCGACCTCGTCCGGCGTGAGCATGTTGAGCAGGGCGTCGATGGGGGTATTGCTGAACAGGCCGCCGTCCCAGTATTGGCGGCCGTCAATGGTGATCGGTGGAAATCCGGGCGGCAGGCTGCCGCTGGCCATGATGTGCGCCGGGGTCAGCGTGGACTGGTGCTGGGTGTGGTTGCCGGCCTCGTCATCGACGCCGCCCTGCATGTAGTTGGAAAACGTGGTCTGTCCGCCCGTGTGCAGGTCGGTCGCGGTGACGGCGATGCGGATATGCTCGGGATTGTTGAGCTGCTCGAAGTCGACGTGGCTGGCCAGCGTGGCCAGCATGGGCGTGGTATCGCACAGGCTGTCCCAGTTCGACATGTTGAGATAGTCGGTGCGCGAGCGCCAGAACTGGGGATTGCCCAGCAGCGACAGATTGGTTTGCTGCTTCGGCGGCAGCCAGGGCATTTCCGGCAGGGTGATGGCCTTCCACATGCGTTCGAGGCTGGCGGGGATGTCGCCCCCCTTGGCCCCGGCGATCGCGGCCGAGTTGATCGCGCCGATCGACACGCCCGATACCGCGACCGGCTGGTAACCCTGCGCGACCAGTTCCGATACCACACCACATTCAAAAGCGCCCAGGGCACCGCCGCCCTGGAGAATCAAAGCCATTGGTTTCATTGCTACTCCTGTAGTACGTCAAGGGAATGGCTAGATTGGCTTAGCCAAACTGATCAGTGTTGAGATCGATCAAGACACGGTAGGGAAAATCCCGGTTTGGATAACAAACAACAGACTCGCGCTCGGCCGCCAGGTTGCCGCTCCAGCAAAGCTATCTCGCCAGGTGTTCCAGCTTGCCCTTCACGTTGGACCACTGGGATGCATCCGCCGGCGCATCCTTGCGCTCGTAGATCAGCTCCCATGCGCCAGCGAGCTCGCGATTGAGCGCGATAAATTCACGCTGGCCTTCCGGCACTTCCTCCTGCTGGTAGATCGCCTTGACCGGGCAGGCCGGCACGCAGAGCGCGCAGTCGATGCAGTCGTCCGGCGAAATGACGAGGAAGTTCGGGCCTTCGCGGAAGGCGTCCGCAGGGCAAACCTCGACGCAATCGGTATGCTTGCAGCGGATGCAGTTTTCGGTGACGACAAAGGTCATGCTTCTTCCTCCTCCGGACGGATGCCGAGCGCAACGAGAAAACGCGACACCATGTTGTAGGTCGCCACGACGCCAACCAGTTCGATCGTCAGCTGGTCGCTTTTCAGAGCTGCACGCGCGGCATCGAATACCGCGTCGCTGACCTTCACATCAACCGTGATCGCGCGGATCAGCGCAATGATCGCGCGTTCACCGGCATCGAAGGCAGCGCTCTCACTGCCGACACCGCGCAAGGCTTCGAGCTGCGCCTGCGTGCCGCCCGCCTTGAGGAATTCGGGCGCATGGTGGTGGAACTCGTAGTCCGCGCCATTCAACAGCGCAACCTGGCACATCGCCAGCTCGCGCAGCCGGGCCCGCAGTTCGAGGTTGTTGCGCACGTCGCCGAGGAACGCGTTCCATCCTCTCGCGAGCGCCGGGCTGTTGAGCAGCATGCGGTCGAGGTTGAGCAGCCTGCCGCCGCGACGGGCGCGGATGGCATCGACGATCGCCTTGGGCTCCGCGAGGTCCGACGGCTGATAGGGAATGCGAGGCATGTTTTTCTCCTTGTTATGCGTGAGCCATGATCGAGGGCGTGGATGCCGCCGCCTGGGCCTGCCCGCCATGCAGCCCGGCTGCAGCGATGGCCGCATCGACCGATTCTCCCAGGCGCTCTACGATGGCATCGATGGTCGCCGCGCTTGCGATGAACGGCGGCGCCAGCAATACATGGTCGCCGCTACTGCCGTCGATCGTGCCGCCCATCGGATACACCATCAGGCCGCGCGCCAGCGCCTCGGTCTTGATCCTGGCGTGGATCTTGCGCTTCGCCTCGAAGGGCAGTTTCCGTTCACGGTCGGCCACCAGTTCTATACCCTGGAACAGCCCGCGCCCGCGGATGTCACCCACATGCGGATGCTCTGCGAAGCGCGCCTGCAAACCCTGCATCAGCTGCGCGCCGCGTTCACGTACATTGCCCAGCAGGTTGTCGCGGTGGACGATGCGCTGCACCGCCAACGCGGCGGCGCAGGCAAGCGGATGGCCGATGTAGGTGTGGCCGTGCTGGAACACGCCCGATCCCGTGGCGATGGTGTCGTAGATGTTCGCGCCCACGAGAGCCGCGCCGACCGGCGCATAGCCGCCGCCCAAACCCTTCGCCACCGTCATCAGGTCCGGTGCGATCCCCTCCTGTTCGCAGGCATGCAAGGAGCCGGTGCGCCCCATGCCGCACATGACTTCGTCGAGGATCAGCAAGATGCCGTAACGATCGCAGATATCGCGAATGCGCCGGAAATATCCCGGCGCCGGGGGTACCGCGCCCAGCGTCGCGCCCACCACCGGTTCGGCGACGAAGCCAATGACGCTTTCCGGCCCCAGCTCGATCAGCTTCGCTTCCAGTGCGTCGGCGGCGCGCTGTCCGTATTGCTCCGGCGTCTCGCCGGGCTGCCGGTAACGGTACTCGTAGCAGGGATCGATATAGTGGCTTTCCGTCAGCAGCGGCGCAAACTGTGCACGCCGCCAGGCATTGCCGCCGACGCCGAGCGCGCCCAGCGTATTGCCGTGGTAGCTCTGCCGCCTGGCGATGAAACGCCGGCGCTGGGGTTCGCCGCGTTCGACGAAGTATTGCCGCGCCAGCTTCAGTGCCGCCTCCATCGCTTCGGAGCCGCCGGAGACGAGATAGACATGCGAGAGTCCGTGCGGCGCATACCGGATCAACTCTTCGCCCAGCTCTTCCGCGACGGCTGTCGTGAAGAAACTGGTGTGCGCATAACACAGCGCCGCCATCTGCTTCTGCATCGCGGCGATCACCTCCGGATGCTGGTGGCCGAGACAGGAATCGGCGGCGCCGCCACTGGCATCGATATAGCGCTTGCCGTCCGCGTCGATCAAATATTCCTGCTGGCCCGCAACGGCCAGCGGATAGTCGTGATTGATCTGCCTGTGCAACAGATAAGTCATTGCCTTCCCCCTGCGACGGTGCGGTCGTCCGGCGCGGAGTTCGCCACGACCGGCGTGACACGGGTATCGTGGCGTTCCAGCATGTGCACCACCTTGTGCCCGCGCGTCTGGTCCACCTCGTCCTGATCGGTCTCGAAGAAAAATTTCTTTTCGCCGAAGGCCGGCACCAGGTCGTCCAGCCAGGTCGCTTCCGGGTCGAACTTCGCGTAGAAAGGCCTGCGTACCCAATCCGGATTGCGCGCCTGCAGGAACTGCAGCGCAAACACCTTTTCTCCTGCGATGGTCACGATGCCGTCCACCGCCACCTTGCCCGGGAACGCGCTCATCGACGGGCCGCGCACCGTGCGTGACAGGCCGGACACCAGCTGGTATGCCGCCTGGAAAGTCTCGTAAGCCTTCGCCAGTGGCAGCGCGAAATAGTTCTTCGGTCCGGTGTCGCGCTCGACGAACATGTAATACGGAATCGCGCCCAGGCGCACGCCGGTGGTCCACAACTCCGCCCAGCCTTTCGGGTCTTCATTGATGTGGCGGATCAACGGCGCCTGCATGCGCAGCGTCGCCCCGGAGCCGACGATCCGCTTGACCGCCTTCTGCGCAATTTCTTGCCGCAACTCGACCGGGTGGTTGTAATGCCCCATGATCGCCAGGTTCTTGCCCGCGGCGACCACTTTCTCGAACAGACGGATCAGGTCGTCGGCATCCTTGTCGGTCACGAAACGCTGCGGCCAGTACGATACCGACTTGGTGCCGATGCGGATGTTCTGGATGTGGGACAGCTCCGGCACCAGCAGCGGCTCGAGGTAGCCTGCCAGTGCACGGGTGCTCATGATGAGCGGATCGCCGCCTGTGATCAGCACGTCGGTCACTTCAGGGTGCTGCTTGAGGTAGGCCACCAGCTCGGATGTTTCCTTAGCGTCGAATTTCAAATCGTCCATGCCGACGAACTGCGGCCAGCGGAAACAGAAGGTGCAGTAGG
>CBFGOU010000442.1:0-4672 GCA_965650445.1 uncultured Oxalobacteraceae bacterium
CTTGCACAGGCGGATGCCGTCGATGATGGAGGCGTGGTTGAGCGCATCGGAAATGATCGCGTCCTGCTCGTCGAACAGCGGCTCGAACAGGCCGCCGTTGGCGTCGAACGCGGCGGCGTAGAGGATGCAGTCATCCAGGCCCAGGAAAGCGGCGAGCGCCGCTTCGAGCTGCTTGTGCACGGTCTGGGTGCCGCAGATGAAGCGCACCGACGACAGCCCGTAGCCGTAGCGCTCGGTGGCGGCAATCGACGCCTGCTGGATTTGCAGGTCGCCCGACAGGCCCAGATAATTGTTGGCGCACATGTTGATGAGCGTGCGGCCATCCTCGGCGGTGACCACCGCGCCCTGGCGCGAAGCCAGCACGCGCTCGGGCTTGTACAACCCCTGCTCGCGCAGCCTGTCGAGATTTGCGCTTAACCCGCCGTAGAACGCTTGCCTGGCCTGATCGCTCATGTCCGCTCCGTGGTATCGTATGATCGAATCGCACAATTCCGCGATATCGAACACAAATTCAATATAATGAATACTAACCAAAGCCGCCTGCGATGGCAAGCTCAGTTCCTGAATGTACCTGAAAACCGATGACAGCCTCCGTACAGACCAACTCCCCTCCTGAAGTAGGTGCCACACTGCAACGTTTGCGGCTGGCGCGCGGGCTGACCCTGGAAGACCTGTCGCGCATCGCCGGTGTATCAAAATCGATGCTGTCGCAGATCGAGCGCGAGAAAGCCAACCCGACCATTGCGATCACCTGGCGGCTGGCCAACGCGCTGGGCGTGCCGATCGGCGAGCTGCTGGCATCGAGCGCGCGCCCGGTGGCCAAGGTGCGCGTGCTGGAAGCGCACGAGACGCCCACCCTGCCCGGCCAGCATGCCGGCTATGTGCTGCGCATCCTGGGACCGATGGAGCTGGCCGGCAAGTACGAGTGGTATGAATTGACCCTGGCGCCGGGTGGCGAACTGGCCTCGCAGGCGCACGATCCCGGCACCAGCGAGCATGTGACGGTGCTGCACGGAACGCTGGAGGTGGATGCCGGCGGCGAACGCCACAAGGTGCGGATGGGTGCCACGGCGCGCTATGCGGCCGACCAGGATCACGTGCTGCGCAATCCCGGCAAGACCGAAACCAAGGCGCTGCTTGTGGTGGTGCACCGCTGAGTTCATTATCGTTTGCTCGATGAATCGGCGAAACGCGGGTTCAAGGCGGTGGAACTGGACGCTCGCGTGCTGCTTGAAGCGGACCAGCCGGCGGACTGCTAGCGCGGGTTGTTGGCGTCGATAACGGCCAGCAGTTCGATCTCGTCGTAGGGCAGCGAGGTTTTGACCGGCGCGACCCAGTTGCCGATCCAGTCGGCCAGCTTGTCGGCGGCGATCGGGCGGCTCATGAAGTAGCCCTGGCCCTGGTCGCAGCCGAGCGCGGACAGCAACCGCCATACGGCTTCGCTCTCGATGCCTTCGGCCACCACGCGCAGTCCCATGTTGTGGCCCAGGTCGATCGTCGAACGGACGATCTTGGTATCGCCCACGTCGTTTTCCATGTTCAGCACGAAGCTCTTGTCGATTTTCAGTTCGTCCACCGGCAGGCGCTTGAGGTAGGCCAGCGAGGAGTAGCCGGTGCCGAAATCGTCGATCGACAGGTCCACGCCCATCGCATGCAGGCGTTCCAGGGTCTGCTGGGCGCGCACCGGGTCGTCCATGATGGCGCTTTCGGTGATCTCCAGGCAGAACGCGCCGGCGGCGACCTGATGGCGTTCGAGGATGTCGTTGAACTTGGTCGGCAGGTCCTGGTCGAGCAGGTCGCGGGTGGACAGGTTGACCGATATCTTGATGTCGATGCCCTGCTGCGCCAGCTCGCGGCACAGCGCGGCCGACTGGTCCAGCACCCAGCGCGTGAGCACCCGGATAAAGCCGGTCTGCTCGGCGAAGGGAATGAATTCGTCGGGGAAGACGTTGCCGCGCTCCGGATGAATCCAGCGCACCAGCGCTTCGACGCCGACCACCGCGCCGGTGTCGAGGCGCAGCTTGGGCTGGACGTGCAGGCGGAATTCCTTGCGCTCGATGGCGTTGCGCAGCTCGGTCAGCAGGCCCAGACTCTGCTCGCTCGATTTGTCCATCACCGAGTCGTACAGCACCGCGCCGTCGTTGCGCTGCTTGGCCGTGTACATGGCCACTTCGGCCATCGACAGCAGGGCTTCGGCGTCGGCGCCGCTCATGGGGAAGCCGGCGATACCCAGGCCGGCGCCGATGTCGACGGTTTGATCTTCCAGCGATAGCGGCGCTTCCAGCGCGTGCAGGATGCGGGCGGCGATGGCGTGCGCCTGCTCGACGCCGACGGCCGGCAGCAGTACCGCGAATTCGTCGCCGCCCAAGCGCGCCAGCTGGGCCGGGGGATGCGAGCTGGCCAGTTGCGCCTGCAGGCGTTCGGCAACCT
This sequence comes from uncultured Oxalobacteraceae bacterium, assembly GCA_965650445.1. Taxonomy (GTDB): domain Bacteria; phylum Pseudomonadota; class Gammaproteobacteria; order Burkholderiales; family Burkholderiaceae_D; genus Telluria_A. The sequence continues at coordinate 2,431 of CBFGOU010000442.1, forward strand.
GGCGCAGCAAGGCGTCGCCAAAGCTGTGGCCCATGACGTCGTTGACGTGCTTGAAGCGGTCCAGGTCCATCATCAGCACGAACACAGGATACGCATGCTTGCGCGCTTCGGCCAGCGATTCGTCCAGCATCAGCACGAACTGGGCGCGGTTGGGCAGGCTGGTCAGCGGATCCCAATAGGCCAGGCGGCGGATTTCCCGTTCGCGCTTGGCGATCCCGTCGCGCATGCTGCCGAAGGCCTTGGCGAGGGCGCCGATTTCATCGCCGCGCGAGCATTCGATCTCGCCGCGGTAGTCGCCGCGCTCGAGGCGGCTCGCAGTGCCGGCCAGCTCGCGCAGCGGCTGGGCGATGCGCTTGGCGGTGACGATGGAGGCCAGCGCACCCAGCACCACGCCGGCGATGGTCAGCACGACCAGGGTGCGTTTCAGGCTGTTGTACTGGGCGGTGGCGTCGTCGATCGAACGGGCCAGCATGACGCTGGCGCTGTGCCCCGCGCCGACGCCGATCGGCAGCAGACGCGCGCTGTACTGGCTGGCGTCGATGCTGAGGTCGACCGGGTGGCCCGGCGCATCCGGTATCGCCGCCAGCTGGCTTGCCACGGCGGCCATGGCGTTCGCGGGCAGCGTCGATTCGAGCGGATGCCAGGCGCCGCCCGGGGCGCGCGTCAGGATGGCCACTTCAAGGCTGGACAGCTGCTGCATATCCACGGCCATCTGGCGCTCGATGGAAAAGCCCATCACGACCCAGGCGATGGTGATGGGCGCCTTGACCGGCATGACCACGATCTGCACCGCGCGGCCGTCGACGATGGAAACGGTGGTGGCGCCGTCGGACTGTTCGGCGGCGTCGAGCATGCCCAGCACCTGCGCGGCCAGCGCATCGGCGTTGGCGATGCCGGTCTTGACCAGCACCTCGCGCTCGCCGTCGATCAGCATGGTCAGGTTGGCGCGGGCGCGGCGCGCGCTGTTTTCCAGTGCCGAGGCGATGGTGGCGCTGTCGGCGCCGCCGACCGCCTGGACGAAGCCGGTGTCGCGCGCCAGGACCTGGGCGCTGAAGCGCTGCTTCTGGGCGTTTTGCTCCATCAGCTTGCGGAAGACTTTTTCGCCGTTGAGCAGTTCGGTGGCGATTTCGGAACGTGCGTTGTTGTCGATGCCTTTCTGGATGACCACCAGGCCGACCACCTGCACCGCGATCAGCAGCAGCAGGAACAAGGTGGCGATGCGCCCTTCCAGGCTGTGGAAACGCAGCCTCATGCTCACTGGCCCGGCGCGTCCGCGAGCGCCGGCTTCATGGCCAGTTTGAAGGCCACCGGGGTGATGCTGTCGCCGCCCTTGAGCTGGATTATCTGTTCGGCGGTGGCGCCGCTCATGTTGTAGTGCCAGGCCGATACGCTGGCCTTGGCGCCGGCCGGCAGGTCGATGCGCGCCCTGCCCTCCGCGTCGGTGCGGGCGAAGTATGGGGTGTCGACCACCTTGACGTAGGCCACCATGCGGTCGTGGATATTGCAGCCGAGCACCACGGTGCCGGCCTTGTCGAACACCTGGGTGGCGGCCGCCACGCCCGAATACAGTTTCTGGTCGAACTTCTTGGCGGGCGAGAAGGAATAGATGTGGTGCTTGACCTTGTCGTTATTCGGAAACGAAATCATCGCGCCAGTCTGGATCACGCTGACCAGCGGGATGAATTTCAGGCCGCGCTGCTCGATCACGGCCGCCTTGGGATTGCCCGGCGCGGCCCCGTCGATGTCGACATACACCACGGTATCGGCCAGCGGCTTGCCGGCGCTGTCGGTCACCTGGACCGCCACGCCGCCGGCCCAGGCCGCCGCCGCGCTGGCGCACAGGCAGCCGGCCAGGAAGGGATGCAATACACTCTTCATCGCCACAATCATAATAAGTCGACAAGGGGCACCCGCGCACGACGGGCATTCGACCTATTGTAGCTGCTGAAGATGATTCCGTAGAAGAACTTTTCCTGCATCGGACCTGAATGGCATGAGCCGCAACAAAAGTTCAGGAATCGGCGCGCACGGAACCGGTGCCGGTGTGACTGCGTTGCCACGCGCGCGTCAGGTCGAGCGCGCAGCCGATCTCGGACGAGGTCAGGCGGCGCGCCACGATGCTCTTGCTGGCGCTGGCCGTTTCATCGCCGGCATCGGCGGCCAGCAGCATCCACATATACGAGCGCACGCTGTCGCGCACCACGCCGCGGCCGGTGTTGTACATGCCCGCCAGGTTGTACTG
>CBFGOU010000443.1:0-4668 GCA_965650445.1 uncultured Oxalobacteraceae bacterium
GATCGAACCTCATCCAAGAAGGAAGAAGTGAATCGACGTCCTGCAGATATGATTGTTCTGATCAACCCGGCATTTGAAGCAGTGCGATACCAGCCCCTCCATCAGGCTGCAATTAACTACAAAAACAAGGTGGTACAGCCCCCCTTGCTCGTGACAATAACCTCCTCGGCCGATACCGCGACGCGGGTATGGTTTCCGATTGGACGTTTCATTAACAACATCTTTGAACTTCCTGTGACTTCGGGCGAGCAGTCCGAGGCGATGAAACAAACCCATGGCCATATCGAGCTGTATCAGACGCATAAGCTTCTTGGCTTCGGGAACAACGCCTGCCCTGGCTGGAAGCCTCCAGGTCAACTTAGTGCTTCGAATAGTAGCGTGATGCTGAAGAATAAGGCAATCGAGGACTTAAACTCGGCCAGGTTTTTTCAGAACAACGTTGACAGCGCGACCGGATTACTAAGGCGGAACTGGACTCGCCCGTTTTGCGGCGGAGTTACCCTCTCATTGAAGCCACCATCGCTACCTACCCAGAATCGAGACCCCAACTCGCTTGTCTGGAATATATATACCGACGAATCGCTTATTAAATCGCATTCAGACATAATGGAGGAAAAATTCTTGGAATTTGTTCGCCAGCTGTATGACGATACGGAGTTGCGATGGTAACTCATGATGACGCGCAAATTGCGGAAGTGGGGTCTACCCGCTCCCAATATTGAGTACAGGATCACAGGCGTCTGTGGCCCTAGTCTCGAGATGTCGGCCACACTGAGCTACCGGGCACCTCGAAAAACCTGCTTTTTCAGCCTTGCCCGACTTGTAAGTCATTGATTCATAACAGGGCGATTTTCAGAAAATGGGGTTTGCCGAGGTACCCTACCGTCGCTCTAACCCGCCTAATTTCGAAACAGCTCTTAGAGGCTGTTTCAAAATGGGCATCGCGGCGTTGCAGCTCCTTGCCGTGCAGGCGCACTGTCTTCGTCGCGGCGCCTAGCTAGCCCTGCCCACTTTGAACAGCTTCTCAACAAGCAATATTTTCGCCCACTTCCTGAACGACATTTTCGACGCGCATGACGAAGCGGTGCTTGGCGTTTTGCGTGGTGACGAAGGGGCGGTTGATGGCGAAACGGACGGTATCGAAACGCAGCGCCGCGCCGATGCGCTCGAGGTACGGCGGGTGGTCGAAGGCGGGGTCGGCGCAGTGCACGATGACCACCAGCACATGGGCGTCGTACACCACCTGGAACTCGTGGATGCGGGTATCTTCGCGGAACAGGTGGGTGAAAAATTCCGAGTGCACGGCATTGCCGGCGCCGTCTTCGACCATGTCGTTGGCGCGCCCCGCCACGCTGGCGATAAGCGGAAAGCCGCGCCCGCAGGCGCAGGGCTGGTCGGCCATGCGCACCAGGTCGCCGGTATCGTAGCGCGGCAGGAAGAAAGCGTCATTGGCCAGGTCGGTCGAGACCAGCCGGCCATCGGGCTGCACTTCGGTGTAGGCGCGCTGGCTGATCAGGTGAAAGCCGTTGCGCTCCTCGCATTCGAAGGCCGACACGCCGGCGTCGTTGCAGCCGTACTGGCTGTAGCACGGCACCCTGAAGGCTTGCTCGATGGTGGCGCGCATGGCGTCGGTGAGCACTTCGGCGGTGCAGACCACGCCGCGCAGTTTGAACGGCGGCGTCAGGCCACGGCGGTTGATGTGCAGGGCCAGCTGATGGATGGCCGAGGCATAGCCGTACAGCACGCGGCACCTGCTGCGGGCGATGCCCTCGGCGTAGGCGTCGAGCTTGGCGGGCGACAGGTCGAAAGCGGAAAACACCCGCACGTTCATGAGCGCGTAATAAATCTTTTGCTTGTAGCCGGTGCCGAACAGCGAGGTGCCGGCGAAGAAGGCGACCGGCTCGCCCAGGCGGTAGCCGGTGACGCGCCAGCTCAGCAGGATGGCAGCCCACAGATAGGACTGGGCGCGCGTGCCGGTGTAGTAGACGAAGGGTTCGCCGGTCGAGCCGCCGGTCTTCTTGCGCACCAGCTTGCCGCGGTAGCCGCCGTTCATCAATTGCTCGCGGTGGGCGTTGGCCCAGGCCTTGTCGATGATGGGAAAGTCCGCGAAGCCGGCATGCTGCGCGTACAGCCCGCTGGCTTGCCTGACGAGTGCGGTGTACTCGTCCAGCAAGGCTTGCTGGCGCTGCGCCAGCGCGGCCGGGGACTCGAACTGCAAGGCTTCGAGTTCACGCAAAAGGGGCACCGTGCTGGTGCCCCTGATGCGGTCGATGAGTCCGAAGCGCAGGCGGCCGAAGAATGGTTGAACTACAGAACCGTCACCCGCCATGCGCGAACCTCATGAATGCCTTATTTCACTGTCACGTCCAGATCGGTTACCGAGATGACGCGACCACCAACCTCAATCGTAGCATTGGACGCGTTATAGCTGATGTTCGGTTTGGCAATCGTGCAATCGCTGCGCAGGACGCCGATGATGAGGCCTTTGGTCTTGGCGGTGCTGTAGGCAAACTTGTTCCAGTAGTGCGGACCGGCCGCCACCGTGGGGGCTGGATAGTAGCCGACCGAGGTGCTCTGGGTCAGTGCATCGGGCGAGCTCACGGTACCGCACAGTTGCGCCGGCGTGATGTTGGCGTGGAAATCGGCCGTTGTGCCGGACAGGGCCACCACGGTATGCAGGTTGTATTCGTACTTGCGGGCGGTGGCGCTGTCGAGCTGGTCCACGGTGACCAGGGTCGAGGGACGGATGAACACCAGGGTGCGCTTGGCCTTGGTCAGCTTGCCGGCGTAAGCCGCGGTGGCGTCGCCGGTGGTGATGTCGTAGCCGGCGGTCTGGATGAACTTGGTCAATTTGCCGGAGGCGGAGCGCTCGCCCAGGCCGGTGGGGCCCAGGCTCTGGCCCTGGCCGCCGTCAAAGGTGATGGCGTTGTGGGCCTTGGTCTGCTTGTAGTAATCGCGCCAGTGCGGCGAGTTGTAATAGTCGTAGTAGCCGCTATCCATGGCCAGCACTTTGCCCTTGGAATACATGACAAAGCCATTCTGGTCGGCGTGCGAATGGTTCACCGAACCGAACGGGCTGCTCTTGAAGAACACCGACGTGCGGGCGCGGTCGGTCATCGAGCTGTGCATGGCGGCCCAGCCGACCACCGGGAAGTAAGCCCCGTTCGGCTGGGTGGACGGCAAGGTGACGGTACTGGTGTATTCGCGCGGGCTGAGCAGGATATGCAGGCGCGCGTAGTCTTCCCCGCTCTGCTGCTTGACGTACCAGCGCGACAGGGTGGTGTCGGAACGGTTCATGATGGCCTTGCCGAAGCGGGCCCAGTCCTCGTTGCGGTTCAGCTCGGCGCCATCGCCGAACACGCCGACCGGAGTGCCGGGCGGCAGCGCGTAGGCGATGAAGCGGGCGAACTCGGTCAGCCATGGCTTTTTATAGAACGGCAGGCCGAGCACGCGCTCGATCAGATCCCAGTAGATCAGCGATTCGCCGGCATCCCACTCGGCATAGCTGGAACCGTTGGCGAAACCGCCGTCGTCGCCGCCCCATGGGCTGACGCTGGCCACATACACCGGCAGCGCGGTCTTGAGCCAGTTGGTCACCAGCGAGTGCTCGCCGCGCACGATCAGCAGTGCGCCGACGAATTTGCCCAGTGCGTTGAAGGCGATGCCGTTTTCCGGATACGCCTTGACGGTGTCGGCTACCTTGACCAGGCCGGCATTGCCGCAGGCGAGAATGACGTCGCGCACCATCTGGCGGTCGGCCGTGGTCATGGAGTGAAAGGCGAAATCGTATGCCAGCGCAAAGAACCAGACATAGTCGCGGGTTTCGGACACGTCGCCGGTGCACTTGCGGTTCAGGACAGCCGGGCCGAACAGATTCATGCGGCCGCGCATTTCGGTCAGGAACCAGGGGTCCTTGGTGATGTAATAGGCCACCGCCGCCTCGGCCATGCCTTCCAGCATGCGGTCCTGCTGCCACCAGCTCAGCATGCGGGTGCTATTGTCGGGCGACTTGATTTGTGAAATCAGGCTGCTGGTCGCCATGGTGTAGGAATTGCGCTTCAGATAGCCGGTCAAGGCGGTGATCGACTTCAGCCTTTCAGCCTTGGTGGCGGCCACGATACCGGCATAATCGGCCTGTCCCTTGAACAAACGGGGGTGTCCCATTGTTGGCGTTGTGGCATCGAATTTATCGATTGCGGCAGCCAGGGAGGTGGGGCTCAGGGCCGAGGTAATGGCGGCCAGTTCGGTGCTTGTGTAAGTCGCTGTCGGTACGGTAAACTGGGCTGATGCCAGACTCGCAACGCTCGCCAGCAGAAAAGTGGCAATCGTGCTAACTAGTTTGTTCATGCTGCTAACTCCTCATAACGTCGTCGAAGACGAAGCAATACTGTTTCGACCATGTATTCGGACTTCACACGCTCAAGTCCCCGCACGGCCAACATATCCGTGCGGATATTATCGGTCATAATGCGCAAAATTGAGGCAGCAAGCACAGCAATTTCCTTTACGGGCACCACACTTCCGCTATTGCCATAGGCCAACATCTCTGCTATGGCGCCAACGTTTGAGGCGACAACTGGTGTACCGAATGACAAGGCTTCCAGTATCGTCATTGGCATTTGTTCATGGTGTGATGGCAGAACGAAAACAGCCGCGCGGGCCAGCAAA
>CBFGOU010000444.1:0-4664 GCA_965650445.1 uncultured Oxalobacteraceae bacterium
TACGACAGTAAGAACCAGCTGACGGCGAGCGTGGACGCCGCGGGCAACAAGACCCTGCGTCACTACGACGCGCGCGGCCGCCTGACGATGCTCTCTCACCCTGATGGCGGAACGGAGCGTTTCGGCTACGACGTTGAAGGCAATTTGCTGGAGCATACCGATCAAAAGGGAATGGTGACACGCTATGCCTACAACGGGTACAACCTGCCGGTCGAACGCCGTGATCCGCTGGGACAGACCTTGCGGTATGAATATGACCGGGCCTTGCGCCTGATCGCCCTGGTCAACCAGAACGGCGAAAGCTACCGGTTTACCTATGACGATGACGGACGCTTGGCCAGTGAAACGGGATTCGACGGCAAGACGACCGGCTACACGTATGACCGGGCAGGGCACCTGACCGCACGGACCGCTGGAAATCAGCATGCGGAATATGCGCGCGACGCACTGGGTCTGCTCCAGGCCATCGTCACCGCCGACGGTGCAGTGCGATATGCCTTCGATGCTGTCGGCCAGCTTGTCGCCGTCTCGTCCGGGCACGCGGACCTGCGCTTTGCCTACGATGGAGCCGGGCAGCTGATCGACGAGCGCGTGCGCTATCGCCTGCCTTTCGCTGGCGCCGCCGGGCAGGAGACCGATCCGGTTTTTACGCTGAATCATGCTTACGACGAGTTGGGCAATCGCATCCAGACCACCTTGCCCAATGGGCGGCGTGTCGACACATTGCGATACGGTTCAGGCCACTGGCACGGTACGCTCTGGCAGGGCCGGACGCTGGTTGACCTGGAGCATGACCGCCTGCATCGGGAAAACCAGCGGCACTTGGGCAGCGGCATCGACCGTCTGACGGAAGAACGTACCTATGATCCGGCGTCGCGCCTGACGTCCATGGTATTGCGCGCAGGCGCGCAGCGGCTGCGCGAGCGCCGGTATTCGTACGACCTCGGCGGCAACCTGACGGCCATCGACGACGCCCGTCACGGCCGCATACGCTACGCCTACGATCCGTTGGGGCAACTGCTTGCCGCCACACAGACTGGTTTGCATGAGACGTTTGCCTTTGATCCTGCCGGAAATCTGCTTGATCGTCCTCGTGATGCCAGGACGACGGATTCGAGTGAACGTGCGAGCGGGCGCGATCTGGTCGAACAACCAGGGGTGGACGCTCCCCGGCCCTTACTTCCAAAGGTAACGCACAATCTTCTGCAGCGTTATCTTGGCGTGAGCTATACCTATGATGTGCAGGGGAATGTGGTGTCCCGACGGCAGGAAATGGTGGCAAGCCGCAATGACGAAGGTGTGCTGTCGTTTGAATATGACGCCGAAAATCAGCTTGTCGCCACCGTCCGCACATTTGCCCGGCACCGGGTCGTAGCACGCTACCTGTACGATCCGTTCGGTAGGCGGATCGCCAAGCACGTGCATGAAGAGGCGGTGACCGGCAACAATCGTAACGATGATGGCGGCGTGAGTGCCACCGGTGCGGCGGCGACGCTATTCGTTTGGGACGGAGACGTCCTGGCGCAAGAGATCGATGCGCGGTCGGACACGACCTATCTCTACGAACCCGGCAGTTTCGTGCCCTTGGCGCGTATCTCCTCCCCGGCTCATTCGCACGCCTGCACGGCCGGGCAAAATGCGATTGCCGAAGTGTTCGAGTGGGGGCTACCGCTTCCCCCGGACGAACCGCACGCGCATGTCGATGCATGGCGTGTCCAGATGGCAGCCCAGAAGGAGTCGCTGCATCGCGCTGCGCGGGAAGAGACTTTGGCCTTCGCCGAGCAGCGTGCGGAGAAGGATGTCGTCCACTACTACCTGTGTGATCACCTCGGCACGCCTCTTGAGCTTGTTGATGGTGACGGCACGCCGGTGTGGAGCGTGCGCTATCGGGCGTGGGGTGGCATTTTCTCGATCGATGCGGATGCGGTGAGCCAGCCGCTGCGGTTTCAGGGGCAGTACGCGGACGCGGAGACAGGTCTCCATTACAACCGTTTCAGGTACTATGACCCGCATATGGGGCGCTTCCTTAGTCAGGATCCGATACGCCTCGGTGGCGGTGAAAATCTTTATCAATACGGGCCCAACCCTGTCTGGTGGGTCGATCCGCTTGGATTGGCGGCTGGCGGTGGCGGTGCTTATATGTTCGAAACATTGCACAACCGAGCCTACGTGGGGAAGGGACCTTACCAGCGTTATATGAATTCAACTAAGCAGCGCACGCCAGGGGCGAACAATGGGGTGGACCGCGGGGTTCACATGGACACGAAATCGCCCTGTTCGCGTGTGACGGAGGCGCAGTATGCTGAAATGGTTGAGCACGAAGCGATGGTCGCCTACGAAGCTAGATTTGGCTCGGGAACGCTCTTAAACTCCGTTGCATCTCCGGGCAAGAAGCGTCTCGATCCGAATCATGCAAAGGGCAAGACCAATTTGAAAAACTGTCCAGGTATTGACCTTGCCGCGCAAGCGGATGGCGCGTTGCTATTGCAAAAATTGCTAGGCAAGGCACGCGGTACTGGGTTGTAATTTATAGGAGTTTTGAATGACGAGAGATATTTGCGGAATTGCTTTTAATGAAATGCCTAACTCCATGTGGACTGACAACAGGGCGTTAACTATCTTTGATACCGAAGACGCTGAGCAAAGTTTTCGTTTTGGAACTGTGGATATCGCGCGCTTCGTCGGCGTGTTTTCAGAGTTCAAGTGTGCTGCGCTTTCAGTCACCGTAGCTGAACCGCCTAAGGGCAAGTTCGATCTCGATTTGGTGGCCCATCCGGAACACGTTCGTCGCTTTCATATTGATGCGCATCACTACCCAATACAGGTGGGCTATACCGAGGGCAAGACTTATTTTCCTAATTTGCAGGCGCTTTTGATCCGTGGCGAATGTCCTGACAGTTTTCCTGATCTAAGCGGCAATCACAAACTGACGCAATTGACGATTCAGTACGATAAACATTTCGTTAAACGCTGGGAAACGCTCCCTCAAATAAACGATCTGACCATCTATGACTATGACGAGCCAGACCTGAGATCGCTCAGCGGTTTGCATGGCGTCGTCAGGCTGAAGATCGTGCAAGGGAAAATGAAAAGCCTCGATGGCCTAGAGTCGCTTCCCAAGCTGCAAACGCTCTTCATCTCCACAGCCGGAAAATTGACTGATCTGGGAGCGATCATTCGTGCGCCACATTTGCAAAATATTATGTTCGAGCAGTACAGGAAAGTTGTGGATTGGTCGTTCCTGTCGAAAAATCAAAACTTACGTCATCTCGCACTGGACACGGTAGAGTCCGTCGATTTCAGATTAAGCTTGCCGAAGTTGGCATTCCTTTACGCGAAAAAAGTTGCAACACGTAAAAATAAAGGTTTCCTTTTTGAAACCGAAGGACGCTATGAAAATACCCAACCGCACGGGATAGACGTCAACTATATACCAGATCACGATGCTTTCTATCAAGCTATAAGCTAATACCAGGGCGATTGGGGATGTAGCGCGGGCTTTCCGAGGTTTTCCATCAGCAGAACAGAAAATGTCGCAAAAGCGATAAAAGTAAGCGCAGCGAAAGGTGGTCTTGCTGCGCATTCTCCAAAGTACTTCTCCCATCATGCGCCGGAACGCGAGAAATCGCAGTAGAGTTTCCTCGACTTTTTGTGAGTCTTCAGACGCGACGCGATGCGACTAAGTGCGCAGTAGCCGAATCTTCTAATCGATAGACGAATTCCACTTTATGACAGCCTTCACAATACCTTTTGCCGGAGAGCTCGACTTCGGGCCGTCGATTGATAACTACTGGGAATTCGATATCGATTCTCCGCTTGGTTCAATTGTGCTTGGCTTCAGCTTGAAGAGCGGGCAGCTTGCGGAAGGCTTGCACAAGACAGCGAACATATTCGCTGACATTCAATCCTTGGACCGAACAGCGCGCGAAGGCATACGCGCCGACTACATCAGGGAGCCGTCCAACAGCGAGTATTTTGTAAACTATCACCTGGAACAGTATTCAACAGAGGAATTGGCTGAATTTTTCGGCACCAATAAGGACGAACTTGGGCTCGAGGAACTACTTGACGCATTAAGCTTAAAGGCAATCAGGTTCAACCTGGGAGATGACGATGGATTTGCCGTTCTCGACTATAAGTTCCGAGAATTGGAGAACGACCAGATCTTGGTGGTATATCTCAACTCCTCCGGCGTAGTGGAATCGGTGCAGATGGAAAGCTAGCTAGCAAGGCAGCTCAATGCTCGAATCCTCGCGGGACGCTGCCGGTACCTGCGCAATCTACCGGACTTAAGCAAAATCCGGCCTCGCAACTGCCCGGCATCTCAAAATAATAGTTGACCAATGCGCCGCTTCGCGAGGCCGCCGCTCTGTGGAAGAAGCCGAGGCGGCCGGCAAGCAATTCAACGGCAGTGGCAATAACCGCAGCGTCATGCCGGGGCGTTGGTTTCGTCTGACGGGCCACGTCGACGCGAGCGACCGCCGGGACGATGCGCAGGCACGCGAATTTCTGATTACGGAAGCGAGCCACAGCGCTTCCAATAATTACCACGTTCGCACGACCGAAGAGTCGCAGCGGCAGCAGCCGCAGCGTCACGATCGGTCGCATAAAGACGGAAACCGTGGCGCTGGCCAAAATGCTGACGATCGGCGGCGCCTACCAGA
>CBFGOU010000445.1:0-4664 GCA_965650445.1 uncultured Oxalobacteraceae bacterium
CGCTGGCGCACCGCCGGCACCTGCACGCGCGTGAGCTCGAAGCGGAAGGCATTGGCGATGTGGACCCGCTCGATCGGGCTTTGGCTCTTGAAGAACAGACGCGCCTGCGAGTAGTGGTCGGCAAACAGCGCGGGATTGCCGCGCACCTTGCTTTCGGCCACCGGCTCCGGATAGCTGGTGAAGCCGCGCACACCGGCCTGCGCCGGACTGCCGCCGGCCAGGGAATTGGGCTCATAGCTGACCCGGCCACGGTGGATGGCCTGGCGATGCAAACCGTCGCGCTGGTTGTTGTGGATCGCGGCAATCGGCGTGTTGATCGGGATCTCGTGGAAATTCGGCCCGCCCAGACGGGTCAGCTGGGTATCCACGTACGAGTGGATGCGGCCCTGCAGCAGCGGATCGTTACTGAAGTCGATGCCGGGGATGATGTGCGCGGTGCAAAAGGCGACCTGCTCGGTCTCGGCAAAAAAATTGTCCGGATTGCGGTTCAGGACCATCTTGCCGAGTGGGGTCAGCGGCACCAGTTCTTCGGGCACGACCTTGGTGGGGTCGAGCACGTCGAACTCGAAGCTGGCGGCCTGTTCTTCCGTGAACACCTGGACCGCCAGTTCCCATTCGGGGAAGTTGCCCGCCTCGATGGCTTCCCACAGGTCGCGCCGGTGGAAATCCGGATCGGCGCCGGCGACCTTGACGGCCTCGTCCCACACCAGCGAATGCGTGCCCTGCAGCGGGTTCCAGTGGAACTTGCAAAAACGCGTTTCGCCGGCGGCATTGACCAGGCGGAAGGTATGCACGCCGAAACCTTGCATGGTGCGGTAACTGCGCGGAATGGCGCGGTCCGACATGACCCACATGAGCATGTGGGTCGATTCCGGCGTCAGCGAAACGAAGTCCCAGAAAGTGTCGTGCGCGCTGGATGCCTGCGGCATCGCGTGGTGCGGCTCGGGTTTGAGCGCGTGCACGAGGTCGGGGAATTTCATCGCGTCCTGGATGAAGAAGACCGGCATGTTGTTGCCGACCAGATCCCAGTTGCCCTCGTCGGAATAAAACTTGACGGCGAAGCCGCGCACATCGCGCACGGTATCGGCCGATCCGCGCTCGCCGGCCACGGTCGAGAAGCGCACAAACACCGGGGTGCGCTTGCCGGGCTGGGCAAACACGCCGGCGCGCGTCAGAGCGCTGTGGTCGCCGCAGGATTCGAAATAGCCGTGGGCGGCGGAACCGCGCGCATGCACCACGCGCTCGGGAATGCGCTCATGGTCGAAATGGGTGATTTTCTCGCGCAGGATGAAGTCTTCCAGCGCGGTCGGACCGCGCAGCCCGATCTTGAGCGAGTGCTGGTTGTCGGCCACCGGCACGCCCTGGCTGGTGGTCAGGGTCTGTCCGCTGCTGTCGACACGTACCCGGCTCAGCGGCGCGACGGTGGCGTTGTCGCCGGCCGGGGGCACCCCGCTGCCGGTCTTGGGCGAGGCCAGGGTCTCGGTACTGGTACTGCCGCCCACGGCATCCGACGGCGGCGTGGCGGTGGCGCCTTCCTGCGGGGTGCGCGACGCTTCGCCGTATTCGCCCGGCTTGTTGGGGTTGAACGGCATGCCGGCGGCCACTTCCATGGTGCCGCTCATCTTGTCGAGCAGGCGCTCGGCGGTCGGGCTCTTGCTGCCGAGCGTGGCCGGCGGCGGGGCGGTGGACGGGCCGGAGACGGTGCTGAGAATCGAGCCGGCGCCTTCGTCGGACTTGCCGGGCTTTTTACGTGAAACCATTGGACACCTCGGGAAACAAAATGGGGAACAGCATTGCCGCAAAGGAAATTTTAGGGCGCAACGACGCACCAGCGGCCGGAAGCGAATCCGGTCACTGGCGGTGTGGGTGAGGGGTGCTTAGTAGCGGCGGCTGCGGCTGAGCAGTTTGGCCAGCGTGAAGCCGGCGGCCGCGGCCACCAGCAGCGAGGTGCCCGGGCTGGCGCGGACGTATTCGCGGCCCGAATTGGTCAGGTTGGTGTAGGCGTCGGTCAGCTGACGGGTTTTTTCGTCGAGGCTGCCGCTGGCGCCTTGCAGCAGGCCGGTGACCTTGTCCACGCCGGCGTGGGCCGAGCTGGCCAGGCGGTCGACGACGGGCTGGGCGGCATCGGCGGCCTTATCGATGGATTTGTGGACATCGGATGCGCTTTTCACGGCGTCGTTGGCCATTTCCTTGGCTTTGTTGCTCATGGTCTCGGCGGCACCGCCGCTGGCACCACCTGCGCGGCCGCTGCCCAGATCCTTACCCATGCTGCTACCGGAGCCTTCGGTTCCGAGATTACGTGCACTGCCGTCATTCGGTTTTTGATTGTCCATGATTCATCCTCTAAAAGTTTTATATCAGCGCTGGGCGATCGCACCAGTCAAGGTGCACCGGATACAAAAAATATAACGAACGGAGGGTGATCACTGTGCGGTGTCTAACAGAGCCGCGGCAGGGGATGGGGATGAGGTAAAACAGGGTTGATGGCTGGAATTGTTATGTCGTCCCCGCGGAAAGCGGGGACCATGCCGAGCTAGCTGAGTCCAGTCCCACGCATCAGAACTGTTCCCATTCATCCGCGCCGGCGGCCACGCGGCCGTTGGCGACCTTGACGACTGCGCCGATCCGTGGCGCGGGCTGGCGCACCGGCGCCGATGCGACCAGCTTCAAGCCAACCGCGCCGGCGCGCGCAGCGCCGTCGACCTTGAACACGCTGACCACCTGCGCCAGCCCATCGGCCTGGTCGTTCAGCGAACCGGCCGCGGCTGCGGCTTCCTCCACCAGCGCCGCATTTTGCTGCGTCACGGTATCCATCTCGGACATGGCGCGGTTGATCTGGTCGATGCCGGCTTCCTGCTCGTGGCTGGCCACGGTGATTTCGCTCATGATGTTGGTCACGCGCTTGACGCTCGCGACGATCTCATCCATCGTGCTGCCGGCCTGCTGCACCAGGCGGCTGCCGTTCTCAACCTTTTCGACCGAGTCGCCGATCAGGATCTTGATCTCTTTCGCCGCACCCGCCGAGCGCTGCGCCAGGCTGCGCACTTCAGAAGCGACCACGGCGAAACCCCTGCCCTGTTCGCCCGCGCGGGCCGCTTCCACGGCCGCGTTCAGCGCAAGAATATTCGTCTGAAAGGCGATGCCGTCGATCACGCCGATGATGTCGACAATCTTGCGGGCCGACTCGTTGATCGATCCCATCGTCTCGACCACTTCGGAGACCACCGAACCGCCTTTGAGGGCCACGTCCGAGGCGGCCGCGGCCAGTTGCGAGGCCTGGCGCGCGTGTTCGCCGTTCTGTTTGACGGTCGAGGTCAGCTGTTCCAGCGAAGAAGCGGTCTCTTCCAGTGAACCGGCTTGCTGCTCGGTGCGCGCCGACAGGTCGAGGTTGCCGCTGGCAATCTGGCTGGAGGCCGTCGAAATCGTTTCGGTGCCTAAGCGCACCTCGGCCACGATCCCCTGCAAGTTGTCGTTCATGGTGCGCAAGGCGCGCAGCAGGTCGCCGGTCTCATCCGAACCGGCGTCCGCAATCTGGCTGGTCAGGTCGCCGGCAGCCACGGTTTCGGCAATGCCGACCGCGCGCTTGAGCGGCGCGGTGATCGAGCGGCTGATCAGGCGCGCAAACATGATCCCGGCGACGAGGGCTGCCGCGCCAAGGCCCAACAATACCTTGCGCGCCAGCGCGATGTCGCGTTTCACGTCGGCGGCGGCGCGGTCGGCCATGGCCTTGTGCTGCGCCAGCAGGCCTTTGACGGTATCGATCAGGGCGTCGAGCAGGGGCAGCGTCTCGGCGAGCATCATTTTGTTCGCCGCGTCGCGCTCGTTGCCATCGACCAGTTTGCCCACCTTGTCGAACGAGGCGACAAAGGCGCTGCGCTTGTCCTTCATGGCCGCGAGCATGGCGTTTTCCGACGGCGACGCGGCAAGCGAGGCCAGCGTATTGATGGCGTCGGCAATCGTCCCCTTGTTCCCGTCGATTTGCTGGCGCACCTTGGCGACGTAGGCGGCGTCCGGCGCGACCAGCGTTTCCATGGTCAGGCGGGCATTGGCGCGCGTGGTGGCGTTGATCACGTGGGCGGCTTCGGATTTGACCCAGTCGCGCTCGATCAGGCGGCGGCTGGCGCTCTCGATATTCGACAGCCGCGTCAACGCGGTCAGGATCACGACCGCCAGGAGAACCAGGACCACGCCGAAGCCCATGCCCAGCCGGTAGCCAATTCTTAAGTTGGAAAAATCCATGTTTGCCCCTTTTCAACAGTTCATCGCCAAACTACGTACGATCATACTTGCCCAACCAAAACGTATCGTACCGGAAGGGCCGAGTTTCAGTTTCTTGCGAGAAAAATCAAGAATAACGCAGTTTGTGTGGTGGAAATGTCGTGAAACAGGGGCTAAAAACAAAAAAACCCGCGCTCCTGGAGGAGGCGGGTTGCTTTGCACTACTGTTTTGGTGCCGCTTGCCGGAATCGAACTGGCGACCTTTTCATTACGAATGAACTGCTCTACCGACTGAGCTAAAGCGGCGAAGACGCGTATTCTAGCAAAGATTTCGTCAATCTTGCTAGTCCGAATAGGCAGGAAAACCCTATCCGGACGTTTTTAGCAGGAAATCCCGATCGCATGTCGCTTATTCCAGGTGGTAACGGGTCACCTGCTCCACTTCA
>CBFGOU010000446.1:0-4652 GCA_965650445.1 uncultured Oxalobacteraceae bacterium
GAAAATTTCCACGCCCAGCGCTTCGGCCTGCTGGCCCAGCCAGCGCACCACATTACCGAGCGAGATCACGTAGTTGCCGTGGTTCTCAAAACAGGCCGGTACCGCAAAACCAGGTGTCTGGTAAGCCTTGGTTTCGGTCAGGAACAGAATGCGGTCTTCGGTCACGGCGGTGTTCAGCGGCGCGCCCAGCTCTTTCCAGTTGGGGAACAGTTCGGTGATCGCGCGCGGGTCCATCACCGCGCCCGACAGGATGTGCGCGCCCAGTTCGCCGCCTTTTTCCAGCACGCACACCGACACCTCGCGGCCCTGTTCGGCCGCCAGCTGCTTGAGCCTGATCGCTGCGGACAAGCCCGCCGGGCCGCCGCCAACGACGACGACATCGTATTCCATCGCCTCGCGCGGGCCGTATTGTTCTAGGAGAGTGGTCTGGTCTGTCATGGTGTGAGGTAGGTTAAAAATTTAAGCACGAGTGTGCGGCTTTTCGGCGTCGATTGCAATGTAGACGCCATTTTAAGGGCAATATTAGATGGCGCCGTCTAAACCCGAGATTTTGTGACATCATGACGCTTCGCAGAACAGATAGGAGCCGGCCGTGGGCATTGAAGTCAACTTCGAGGGAAAAATCGCCATGATTACGGGCGCGTCCAACGGTCTGGGGGCGCGCTTTGCCAAAGCGCTGGCCGGCGCCGGGGCGCAGGTGGTGCTGGCTTCGCGCCGCACCGACCGGCTCAAGGAGTTGCGCGCCGAGATCGAAGCCGACGGCGGCGCCGCCCACGTGGTCTCGCTCGACGTGACCGACCTGGCCAGCATCAAGTCGGCCATCGCCCACGCCGAAACCGAAGCCGGCCCGATCGATATCCTGGTCAACAACTCGGGCGTGTCGACCACCCAGCGCCTGATCGACGTGACCGAGGAAGATTACAGCTACATCATGGATACCAATCTGCGCGGCGCATTCTTCGTCGCCCAGCAGACCGCCAAGCGCATGATCCAGCGCGCCAAGGGCGATCCGCGCAAGCAGCACCGCATCATCAATATCGCTTCGGTGGCCGGCCTGCGCGTGCTGCCGCAGATCGGCGTGTATTGCATGAGCAAGGCCGGGGTGGTGCAGATGACCAAGGCGATGGCGGTGGAGTGGGGGAAATACGGTATCAACGTCAATGCCATCTGCCCGGGCTACATTTCCACCGAAATCAACGAGGAATACTTCGCCTCCGAGCAGGGGCAGAAACTGATCAGCATGCTGCCGCGCAAACGGCCCGGCAAGCCGGAAGACCTCGATGGCCTGCTGCTCCTGCTGGCGGCCGAGGAGAGCCACTTCATCAACGGCGCCATCATCTCCGCCGACGACGGCATGATGGCGCAATAAACGCGACAAATTGCGCATGGATTGCGGTGTAACACTTTAATTTTTGTCAAAGTTGTAAATATCTGGTAATCTCTCGCGACTACAGTTTGCGTTCCGCAACGGAATTTTTGTAGAGAGATGGCAATAATGGCACCAGATCGGCTGCGCTTTTCAATTGCTGCGCACGCCGCATGGGCGCCCGGTTTGACCACCGCGCAGGCTTGGAGCGGGTGGGCGCAGTCCCCCTTCCGCATCAGCGGCAGCACCGACGCGCCCGTCGCGGCCATGCCTGCCATGCTGCGCCGCCGCGCCGGTTTCCTTGGCCGGATGGCGCTGGAAGTGGCCTACCGCTGCCTGGACGGCCGCACCGGCATCCCCACCATATTCTGTTCGCGCCACGGCGAAGTCGCGCGCGCGGTCGCGCTGCTGAACGATCTGGCGCGCGCCGAGCCGCTCTCGCCCACCAGCTTCGGCCTGTCGGTGCACAACGCCGGCGCCGGCCTGTTTTCGATCGCGCGGGGCGAGCGCAGCAACCACACCGCGCTGGCGGGCGGCGCCGCCACCGTCGAACACGGCATCGTCGAAGCTTGCGGCCTGCTGGCCGACGGCGCATCCGAAGTGCTGCTGGTGGCATACGACTGCCCGTTGCCGGCGCCGCTGGACGGCTTTGCCGATTGCGACGAACAGCCGCATGCCTTCGCGTGGCTCCTGACCGGCGCCGGCGCCGACCCGATCACCCTCGGCCTGGCGGCAGCTCCGCCGGAGGCCCAGGCCGGGAGCGTGCCCGGCGGCCTGGAGATCCTGCGCTTTCAGCTCAGCGGCGCGGCGCGCCTGCAGCGCCGCACCGGTGCCCAGCAATGGACCTGGACGCGCGATGACGGCTAAGCTGGACCGCTGCTGGCGCGTGTTCGCCACGGGCCTGAGCTTCGCGCTGTTTGGCCTGGGCGGCCTGCTGCTGCGCGTGCTGGTGTTCCCGGCCATGCATGTGGCCGTGCGCGAACCGGGGCGCCGCGCCGATCTGGCGCGCAGCGTGATCCGCCTGACCTTCCGCGCCTTCGTGGGCCTGATGCGCGCGCTGGGCGTGCTGCGCTACGAAATCGTCGGCCTGGACAAGCTCGATCGCGGCGGCCAGCTGATCCTGGCCAACCATCCGACCCTGATCGATACGGTCTTCCTGATGGCCTTCGTGCGCCGCGCCGACTGCATCGTCAAGAGCCACCTGTGGCATAACGCGTTTACGCGCGGGCCGGTGCGGGCCGCCGCCTATATCAGCAACGCCGAGGGCGAAGCGCTGGTCGATGCCTGCATCGCTTCCCTGCGCGCGGGGAACAACCTGATCATCTTCCCGGAAGGGACGCGCACCCCGGCCGACGGGCGCATCGCGCTCAAGCGCGGCGCCGCCAACATCGCCGTGCGCGGCGCCCGTCCCGTGACGCCGGTGTTGATCGACTGCCGCCCGCGCACCCTGGGCAAGGGTGACAAGTGGTGGCGCGTGCCGGAGCGCTTTGTCCAGTTCCGCATCGAGGTCAAGGACGATATCGACACCGGCGCCATCACCGCCGGCGCGGGCAGCGACGTGATCGCCGTGCGCCGCCTGACCGACCACCTGCAACAATTATTTACGAGAGAGTGCCAAGGCCATGCTTGAACAAGAAGTGAAACAACTGATCATCGACGTACTGCAGCTGGAAGATGTCGCCGCGGAGGACATCGACAGCGATGCCGCGCTGTTCGTTGAAGGCCTGGGCCTCGATTCGATCGACGCGCTGGAGCTGGGCGTGGCGCTGCAGAAGCGCTACGGCATTTCGCTCTCGGCCGACTCGGAAGACACGCGCCGCCACTTCGCCTCGGT
The DNA here is from genome assembly GCA_965650445.1 of uncultured Oxalobacteraceae bacterium. Taxonomy (GTDB): domain Bacteria; phylum Pseudomonadota; class Gammaproteobacteria; order Burkholderiales; family Burkholderiaceae_D; genus Telluria_A. The sequence goes on from CBFGOU010000446.1 coordinate 3,201, forward strand.
GCGCGCGCTGGCAGCACTGATTGAAACCCACCGCAGCAAATAAGGATCGCCATGGTAGACATCGACAATATGAACCGCGGCCAGCTGACCACCTGGGTGGTCGAGCTGCTGGCCGAGATGTTCGAACTGGACCCGGGCAGCCTGACGCTCGAGTCGAACCTGTACGCCGACCTGGACATCGACAGCATCGACGCCGTCGATCTGGCGGTCAAACTCAAGCAGCTGACCGGCAAGCGCATGCAGCCGGAAGTGTTCAAGACCATCCGCACCATCGGCGACGTGGTCGGCGCACTCGAGCAGCTGGCCGAGGAGAAGGCGTTATAAACACGCGGGTGCTGGCCGCTTGCGCGGCCGTGTTGACCGCGCTGTATCCGCTCGCGCTGTGGTTCGGCCAGGGCAGGGTGGAGCCGCGCTGGCTGGCGCTGTTGCTGCTGCTGGCGGCCTGCGCGCGCCTGCCCTCGCTGCGCGTGAGCCGCATGGCGCGCTGGTCGGCCGGCGGCGCGCTGCTGCTGGCCGCCGGCGCCGTGTCGGCCAATGCCATGCTGCCCCTGAAGCTGTATCCGGTACTGGTCAATGCCTCGCTGCTGGCGGCCTTCGGCTACACGCTGGCGGTGGGGCCGCCGATGGTCGAACGGCTGGCGCGCCTGCGCGAGCCAAGCCTGCCGCCGGCGGCGGTGGAGTACACCCGCAAAGTCACCATCGTCTGGTGCGGCTTTTTTATAGGTAACGGCAGCATGGCGCTGGCGACCGCGCTGTGGGCATCGGACCAGGTCTGGTCGCTCTATAACGGCGTGATCGCCTATGTGCTGATGGCCGTGCTGTTTGGCGCCGAATTCCTGGTGCGACTGCGTTTCAAGGCACGTCAACATGCTTGAACTGGCAAACACACTGCATCAACGCGGCCGCAGCGTGGCCGGCTGGCGCGGCGCCGAGGCGGTGTCGTGCGAGGCCCTGCTGGCGCGCGCCGCAGCATGGCGCGCGCTGGCCCTGCGCACGCCCGGCAGCGACTGCGCGCTCTACCTGTCCGACAGCCTGGAATTTTGCGCGGCCCTGCTGGGCGCATGGGCGGCCGGGAAAACCGTCTGGCTGAGCGCCGACACCCTGGATGCCACCTGCACGTCGATGGCGCGTTCGGTGCAGGCCTTCTTCGGCGACTTTCCGGCCAGCTGTGCACCACGCATGCCGCAAGCGGACGACGCCTGCGCGCTGGCCTGGCCGCCGCTCGAGGCCGAACGGGTGGCGCTGGTGGTGCACACCTCGGGCAGCACCGGCGAACCGCAAGCCATCCCCAAAAAGCTGGCGCAGATGGCCTCTGAAGTGGCAACCCTGGAGCGTGTGTTCGGCGCCGGCATCGGCCAGGCCGACGTCATCGCCACCGTATCGCACCAGCACATCTACGGCCTGCTGTTCAAGATTCTGTGGCCGCTCACCGCCGGGCGCCCGATCGTCGCG
>CBFGOU010000447.1:0-4589 GCA_965650445.1 uncultured Oxalobacteraceae bacterium
CTCGGCCTTGATGACTTCCTCATTGGCCTTGTTGAATTCGTCCCGCGCAGTCGCCGCGGTATGACTCACCGCCGTCCTGACGACTGCTGCAAGGTCTTTGCGGGGCCGCTCGAGGAACCCATCAGCGTATCCAGTAGCCCGAGAGCCACGAATGCTGCGGATGATCTGATCAGTCGTCTTGCCTTCGAGGTAACCGGTGCGGATCGCGTTGCGGACCTTGACCATACGGTCGGCGGCAATCTCCTCGCCCCAGTTGCGCAAAAGGCGACCTTGGAACGGCCTGGAGAGCGCCGCAGCATAGGCCTGCTCGGCGCTGACACTGGCAATCGGAAAGCGGACCAGCACCGGCTCGGGAATGGCCTTCTCGAACAGCGCCTGCTGCCAGTTCACCTCATACCCTGCCAAGTCCTTCAAGTCGTCCTGTAGCGCTTGGGCCACAGAGGCATAGGCCTGACTGTTGATCAGCCGCACCTGATCCAGCAGCAGCTCCAGGCGCTCGACGGTGAAGGACTCAGCCGGCAACCGCTCCAGTGCAGCAGCCAAGGCCGCCGAAAGGTCAGCATCTGACCGGTTAAGCAGCGCAATGATCCGCCGGACCACGCCAACCTTGTACTTTTCGAGGTCGACCGCGTGAGCGATCTGCTCGTCTTCGAGTATCTGGTTGACGGCTGGCATTTAGATTGTCCCGAGGGCTGGGCCTTGCGTTGCGATTCGGGCCTGTTCCTCTGCCCACTCGATGTCCTGCGACACCACGTTTCGACGCTGCAGCTCGGAGAACAAGGTCTCGTCGGAGATCTTTCCCTGCGTGGCAAGGTAGAGCAGTAGCGGCAGAGTCGTTTCCGGGATGAAGTCCGAGTCGAAGTTGCCATTGATCTGGATGTGGCCGCCATCCTTCTCTCCGGTGAACTCGGCGAAGAACTGGATCACCTGGTCGATGGTGTCTTCGAGTTGACCGGCCATGGTCTGGAGCGGGCTCAGCTCCTGAGCAGCCTCATCCTCAGCCTGGGTCGCGGTCTTCACCGCCTGCTTTTCCTTCTGGAGCAGCTTGGCGCCGGCGATCCGCATCTGGTCTTCAAGGTCGGTCAGTGAAGCCTGGCCAGCCTCGATGGACTTGCCGGTGTGCTCCACCCACTTCATGTCGCCGTCTTTCGGCAGCTTGGTGGCGGACGCAGTACCGACCTTCAGCTCCCAGCTGTCGTCATCAATCCCGATGATCGCCAGCATCGGCACCCGGGCAACGTGCAGGATGTTGTCCTGATCGCTCTGCGACTGCCAGTGCTTGACGTTGAGGTGGGCCAGTTCGAGCAATGGAGGCTTGGCGGTCATGTAGCCCGTGCGGCCGGTGTACAGGGTCGACAGCGGGATGTGCTTGAGAGAATTAACACCCTCGTCGTGCAACATCCACTCGGTTTGCTTGTTTGCGGCTTCCTTCTTGCGGTAGACCGACCATTTGCCCGGCTCGAGCACGCGGATCTGGTCGACGCACTTGATACCGAAGGCGCCGTCGTCCTCTTCGACCGACTCCATGTAACGGAACTGGGTCAGGACGTGCTCACCATCGGCGGAACTTGAACGCCAGCCAATCACCTGCTGCGGGCGAATCATGACCACGTACGGGCGAACCCTGGCGGCCTGCTCGTCAGCTTTGGTGACGATGATCTGTCTACCCTCAGCGTCAGTCGTCTTCGGGTACTCAACCAGGACGTGGCACAGGCCATGCGACAGCGCCTGGGTGAAGAACGATTGAGCCCAGACCTGCAGGTTGTTTCCCTGGCGGTCGAAGTTCTCGGTGTAGGCCTCGATGGGCTTTGGCACGTCCTCACCCAGCACGATTGGCTCGGCGAACACGCGTCCGGTCATGTTCTTGACCGTCTCGCTGTAGGCAGGTAGCAGAGTTGAGAGGTTCTTGCGATTGCGGTAATCGCAGTCTTCTTCCTTCGGCCACTTCGGCAGCAGCGCCTCACCCGCCTCGCGCATCGCCCGGGTGCCGCCCATCAAAGGATCGACGATGGCCCAGTCTTCGCGCATGGCGTCCACTGCCGGCAGCGTTTTGCTTGGGTCGTCAGACATAGTCAGATTCTCAGAGGTGCGGTGGATGCGGTGCGTACACGCTTGGTCTTCGCTACGGCGAAGTATCTGAAGGCGTCGGAGCCGTGAGAGGTGCGGTCGTGGAGAGGCTTGTCCTTCCAGCAGCCGCGGTTCTCGTCCCACTCCTTGCGGTAGTTTTCGAGATGCCCGATGCCTTCCTCGCACTTGGACTCATCGAACACGCAGAGGGGAAGAATCTCCCGCGCCGCCTCGATGCCGGTGTCAACGCCTGTCTTGGGCACGACCTGGAACCGGATGGAGTACTTATCGCCATCGATCACATAGCCCTCTTTGGCGATATCCTTGCGGCTCTTGGCGTCGCTGCCGAACTCCCGGTTCTCGATGTCGTGCGGCCCCCAGTGCTCTGAGTAGGTGTAACCCTTGTCCTTGAGCACCTTCATGTAATGCCTCAGGCCTTCGCCGGAGTTCTCGTAGTAGTCGATGACGTGGTATTCGGTGCCGACCTGACGCACGAACCAGATGGCCGTGGAGTCGCCGACGCCGTTGTCCCAGAAGGTCATCACAGGCAAATGGCTGTTGTCCGGCACAATCCCTATGCGCTTATTGGCGTAGAGCTTGGCGAACTGCTTGGCGTAGTAGGCGCCTTCGACCGACTGCTGGAATGCTTCCGCCGGGATCGACGGGTATTCCCGCTTCATGTCGTCGCCGAGGGATTTCTCCTTGGCTGCGTACCAGGCTCGCTGGCCGTCGTCCGTGACAATCCCGTGTTTGGCTGCCAACTCATTGAAGTAGTCGGTTAGGCGCTGCGGGATGACCACACCGGAAGGATCAAGCCGGTAGTCTTTGTTCTTCCACCAGGAGAAGAAGAAGAACTTCCAGTCCAGTAGGCCCAAGGGCACACCGGATAACTGTTGCTTCTCGGCGCTCTGCGAGTAGTCGAAGAAGTACCCGGACCGACCCTCTGCCGTCGATTCGATCGTGACAAAGCAGTCAGTGGCCACAGCCTCGAAGGCACCAGTAACGATCTCACGGGCCTTGTGCGGGAACTTGGCGCAGATCTTCCCGAACTCGGACACGTGCAGGTAACGCAGTGTGCCGCCCCGGAAGGACGTGGAAACGTAGATCGAGCCGCCTTTGCTGAACACCAGCTCGCCGGACGCATCGTTGCGTGCAGGGTTGGCCTTGCGGATTTCGACCGGCAGGTTGTCGTAGGCGTACTTCACCTTCTCCCGGAACAGGCGCTTGGCGTCGTTCAGGGTGTGGGCGATCAACGCGCACTTGGCTGACTCGAACAGAGCCGCGTCCAACTGGATGATGCAGCACTCGGTGGTGAAGCCCAGCTGTCGAGCCTTGAGGATGATGTTGCGAGTATGCAGCCCGTCGAAGTACTCGACCTGCTCGTCCGTCATCCGGAAGCGGACCTTCTTGCCCTGCTTGTCCGTGATGAAGTAGAGATTGTTCAGCCTCCAACGCTTGTCCCGGAGCAGCGCTATGTGCTCGGGCTTCATGTCAGGCTTCCTTCGATAGGTCATCCATCAGTTTGGATAGTTCGTCCGAGTCTCCGGGCTGCTCTTTGTCGTCCAGGCCGAATGCCTGACGCTCAAGGACCTGCAAGTTCTTCATGGCCGATGACAACTGAAACAGCGTCTTGGCGTTGCTCGGCAGGCTGACAGCGGAAAGCATGGTTGCCCGCCGCATGCCGTTTGTATCGCCAGCCGTCTCCAGGTCAATCGCGTCTTCGATCTCTTCCCGCTTGCTGATGGTCGTCAGCAGATCATCCATCAGTAGGTTCGCGAGGTTCGTGGCCTTGCGAATGTCACGGCGATGACTGCGAACAACCCTTGCGCCTTCCTCGGCAGCCTCTTCGACTATCTCGGCATCCCGCTCAGGGTTCGCACATTGATCTTCGCGAACCTCGCCGCGAACCAACTTGTTGCGAACCTCTTTACGCACCTGCTCGGAAAGGTCTCTCGCCCATCCGGAGGCTTTGGCCTTCTTGCGGATCGCGGTGTCACTGATACCGTTACGGTCAGCGATGGTTCTGATGGAAAGTGCGCCGGCCCGGTAGGCTCGTTCAATCGCCTCCCAGTCGGGTTGCTTTGCGGTCATGGGATATCTCTGATACTTGAAATGGCGGCTGGTTGCCGGTATTGATTGGGTTCAACTCAACGCAAGGAAAGCAACATGTCCGACTTGTTCAAGAATCTAAATAGATCCGGTATGTCTGGGGTCGGCTCACCGCTAATCACTCGAGAAGCTGCTGTTGCAGCGGCTCTCGAGCTGATCAACTCGAAGGGTTCTAACGCCCCGGATAGAGCGGAGATTTTGAAAGAGGAATTGGAGCGCCTCTCGTTATATGCCGACCAGATCCAGGCGGCACTGAAAGTAAAGGCTGAGTGATACACCCGTGCCGCATTCACCTGCGGCACAACTACCCCGCCTTTACGGTGAGCGTTCTGATCTTGCCACCAGTGCTGGTGTCACGCTTGGCTGCCATCTCGACTGCTTGGTAGGCGGTTGCGCCCATGTCGAAGGCGGTA
>CBFGOU010000448.1:0-4583 GCA_965650445.1 uncultured Oxalobacteraceae bacterium
AGGCGGCCCAGATCGGCCAGTGCCTTGTTGCTCAGGAACGAAGGCAGCCACACCAGGGTCCTGGAATCGCCAGCCCGGTATTCGGCCAAGCGTGCCAGGTCATCGGCTGGGCCGAAGTTGTTCTCGTCAAACGGGAAATCCAGCACCACCGTCCATGTCCCCGAGCGGCCGCGCAGGCGGTCGTCCGTCATCTCGCGGACGTTTTCGTACAGGAGTTCGATTTCCCGGGGCGTGCCGCGCCAGTTGAACTTGTAGGTGTTGAACAGGTCGCCGACGTCCGGAATCTCCAATTCCTTGAAAAGCGCTTCGCGGATTCGCTTGCGGCGATTCCCCGCGTTGTCGTTGGTCTCGGCCGCACGAAGAATCGGTTCGATGTCGACGCCGGTCACCTGGATCGACACGATCGAGTTCGTATCGTCAGTGATCTTGAGTTCGCCGATCTCGCTGGCCCAGTCCTTGCACTTGCGCAGCACGTCCTGTGCCTCTCGTCCGGGAATCGGGGAACGGAACGTGCCATGGTTCAGGGCCGCAAGCCGCAGTGGCGTCAAAGCCTTGAGGGACTCGACCTCCGGCACGAGCGCGCCCAGCAGCAGCGTCTTGAGCAGGCGGGCATCGTTGCGCAGGTTCTTCGCGACCGCGGGGTCCGCCTGGCCCAGTTTGATGGCTTCCCAAGTTACGTTGTGCTGGCGCTCGAGCATCGGCAACAGCCGCTGGTTGTACAGGCGCTTCGCGTTTTCGAAGTGCAGGCGCATGCCCTCGCTGAACGGTTCGTCCCCCTCGGCAATGGCGTCATACAGGTCGCCCACCGGGATGAGCTGGCCCAACTCGAGATCGGCACGTCGATCCACCAGCAGCTGCAGCATCAGCTTGAGGGCAGTGCGTTCCCGCTGCAGGGCGGCCGACACGGCAATCAGGGTCTGTACCAAGGCCGGCGTGAACGGATAGACCTTGCGGAACATCTCGCGGTCCGCCGTGGTGGTCAACAGGGTGTCCAGAACGTCCTTGCGCATCCGCAGCAAGTCGTCGAAGGTGCTGTGCAAGGTCTGGCGTGCCGCGTCGTCGACCGGACGCAGCACCCGCTTTTCGGCGATGGCGGGCAGGTTGCGGTCCTCCAGCGTAATGCGGTGGAAGCGTGCTTCCCAGTGCTTCAGCACATCGCCGAATTGCACCTGGACGGCCCCGGCCAGGTTTTCGCCGACCAGGTCGCGCAAATCGCGCTGCCTGGCCACGAAGCTGATCAAGGGAATAGGGCGGTCGGCATTGGTCGCCTCTACAAGCTTGACCAATTTGGTGCCTTCGCGGCTGACGAAGTTGACGTCGGCCGCATGGCTGGCCAGCCACAGAACCAGCTCGTCCAGGAACAGGATGACGGCGTCGTAGCCCAAGGCCTTGGCATGCCGGCTCATGATGCTCAAGCCATCATCGAGCGAAACATAGGCTTCGCCGCTGCCCGCCAGCGATCGGTAGGCCGAGAAGAATTGGGTGATCAGATCGCCCACCAGGCGCGAGCGCTCTTCGCCGTTGGGCGCCTCCAGCATGGCAGCCTCGAAGGCGGTCGCATCCCATCCACTCTCGAACGCGCCCCAGCCGCCGTCGCCGGTAGCACTTGCCCCTTCGTTGAGCTTGGCGAAGAAGGCTTCGTCGCCCATGCGTTCGCGCAGGTCGCGCGCATCCTTGAACAAGCCCTCCGCCAGATAAAAGCCGGGCACCGGCGCATCCGGATGCTTCTTGCGGACGAACTCGGCGTACTGACCGAGGATGGCCGACTCCATGTCGCGCGCACCGATCATGTGGTACGGCACAAGCAAGAATTTCTTTCCTTCGGTCCAGCCGTGGCGCGCTACCACGTCGGCCAACTCGGGTGTGGATCTTGCCAGGGTGTTGCCAGCCAAAAGCAGGTTCAGCACGGCCATGAAGTGGCTCTTACCCGAACCGAAACTGCCATGCAGGTAAGCCGCCTTGCTGCCGCCGCTTTGCACCGCCTGTTGAATGAAGCCCAGCGCGTTGGCAAAAGCGTCCACCAGCTGTGGTGTGACGACGTAGTCGCGCAGCGTTTGCTCGGGTTCGGTGACGCCCCTGGACAGTTGCAGGACGAAGTCGCCCTGGTGTACCCGTTCGGGGATCGTGATGAGGTCTTTTAGCAGAGTCATTGTTGTGTTCTCTAGTATTCTTCAGGCGATCAGCTTGTCTTGCGGCGTCCGCGTTTTGCAGCGACGGAGGCAGGCTTCCATGCGCGCAGATCGTCGAGCGTCAAGCCGAGTGATCGCGCTTCGTCACTGATGAACGCGCCGTAGTAGTCGCCCATGCGTTCACCGTACACGGGATCTACCTCGTTGTGCCATTGCTTCAGCCAAGGCACCAGCTCCAGCAGGCTGGCCAGCAGGGGCTGCAGGCGGGCGGGCTCCCAGCCCTCGGTATCCTTCATGTCCAAGTAGTAGCCGGCGATGGCCGTGGCTTGCTGCAGATGATTCCAGCCGGCCCAGGCGATGACCAGGCTGCCGTCGGCGCCACGCTCGCAGCCGGGGAAGCTGATCCATCGTTCCTTCGGCACGTCCAGGCCGCCGCGCAGGCGCCAGAAGGCGTCCGCGGAAGTAGGTGTAATCCGTCCTGCTGACCAGGCCCGTACTGACCGTGCCCTTCGACCAGAGATCGACGGCCGCTTCGGTGGGTACCTGGTTCGACTGCAGGCCCGAGACGTCGTAGGCACCGGACATGAACGTCCATTCGCGCTGCACGAGCCCGTCTGTGTTGTAGGTGTATTCGGTGACACGGCCTTGCGGCGTGATCGCGAAACGCACTTTCCCGGCGGCGTTCAGCACGTAGCGGGTCGTGAGCGCCGGGGCGAGGAGCGGCCCGGTACCGTCCGCATCCGTGCCCACGGCGACCGATTCCGTCAACAGCTGGTTGCCGAACTGGGCGGTGGGTTTGCCCGGATCGTAGGTGGCATACGTGCGTGTAACCGTGGTGCCGTCGGCGCGCCGTTCGACGGTCCGGTTGCCGTGCTGGTCGTATTCGTACGTCGTCAGGCGGCCGGGGCCGTCCGACACCGAGATCACGTCGCCATTGTCGTTGTAGCTGTAGACCAGCGTGATCGGCGTGCCGCCCGTGATCGGGGTCGTCACACGCACCAGTTGACCCCGTGCGTCGCTGACGTAGACCGTCTGGTGGCCGAGCTTGTCCAGGACCGTCGTGGTGACGCTGCCGTCGGTGGCAACGGCATACGACAGCCGGGTGCTGCGGTCGGGCGTGCCGGAATTGTCGTGTTCGACCAATTCGGCGACGCGTCCCTGGGCATCGTAGGTCACTGCCAGCGTCGAGCCGTCCGACTGGACGACTGAGCGGATCCGGTCGGTGTTGCCGTCGTAGCCGTAGGTCACTGCGTACCCGGCGCCGACGCCCGTGTTGCGGACCGTCGTCAGGCGCCCCAGCGTGTCGACCGTGTACGACGTCTTGATCGACTGGCTGCCGCTGAGTGTCTGGCGGATGTCGATCGTCGTGCTGCCGTCGGCGTTCGTCGTGTACGTGAACCCCGTGAGCTCGCTGCCGTTGCCGATCCACGTCACCCTGCCGTTGGCGTCGTAGCTGTACGTGTTGTGAATGCCTGTCTCGTCTCCCATGCCGACGAGACTTCCCCTGAGGTTGTAGCGCTCGTAGACGCCTTTCTTGTCGTCGCGCTCGCCACTCCAGAACCATTGTTGCAGGGTCTTGTCGTAACGCACCGTCTGGTAGGCGCCACCACCATCGGTGGACGTGTAGGCATCGCGCGCGGTATCGTACGTGAACAGGGAGATGCTGCCGTCGGGCGCCATGCGGCTGAGCGTGGTGCCGCGCAGGCTCGTGGGATTGTCGGGGGTGGCAGGGAGCCCGGAGAGTTTCGCCAGGCCATCCGTCCACTGGTGGCCGAACCCGCTTCCGAAATAATTCCCCAGCGAGTTGTAAGTGCGGGTAAGGGCAAGGTCGACGCCGGTGTTGACGGTGAGACCGTCGACGTCCTGGAGTGTCAGGTTGCCGCTAGAAACGTTCAGGACGGCTTTTTCTTTCGCAGAGCCGAAGAGCGCATTGCCGAATAGCCCGTTTTGTCCCAGCACACCAGCCGAACCGTTCAGCAGCCCAAAGCCTTTTCCGCCAACAATTGCAACCATGCCCACTCTCCAAAGTCTGTGCAGGACCGTTTTATCCAGTCCAAAAACAATGTATCCACGGAAAATTGCTGGAGTTTAGGAAAGTTGGGTTTGATAGGGGCGCAAGCGGAGGGCTTGGCTTGCGCCATTGATGACAATGGAGGGAAGTGTGCCATTCCGGTCGCGCCTTAGTTGAACCGTCGGAATGGTCGTGTGCTGCTCGAATCCAGGTAAGTAGTCGTCACTGCCCCAAACCGCAGTACAATCGGCGCGCCTGCAGGGCATTGCATGGTGCGTACAGGTTCGTCCTGCCACGACCAGCATATGTGAGGGTACGAGTAAGGGTGAACCGTGATGCGAGTCGAGGCGAAGCCAGTAATCATGCGGGGTTTGGGAGAGAATAGGGATCCCACCGCCTCCGCCAGAGATTCAAAGAACCTGCAAAAAGTGGCTTTTTCTTTT
>CBFGOU010000449.1:0-4563 GCA_965650445.1 uncultured Oxalobacteraceae bacterium
CGGCGGTCCACCAGTCGCGCAGATTGCCGTCGCCGTCGGACTGGCTGCCCTTGTCGTCGAAACCGTGACTGATCTCATGGCCGATCACGGTCCCGATGGCGCCGTAATTGACCGCGTCGTCGGCCGCCATGTCGAAAAACGGCGGCTGCAGTATCGAGGCCGGAAAGACGATCTCGTTCATGCCCGGTTCATAGTAGGCGTTGACGGTCTGCGGCGTCATCTCCCACTCGCCGCGGTCGAGCGGCTTGCCCAGCTTGTTGACGTTGCGCTGGTATTCAAATGCGTTGGCGCGCATGACGTTGCCGGCCAGGTCGTCGCGCGCAATCGTCAGCGCGGAGTAATCGCGCCAGCTGTCCGGGTAGCCGATCTTGACGCGGAACTTGGCCAGCTTGGCCTGCGCCTCGCGCCTGGTGTCCGGCCCCATCCAGTCGAGCGTATCGATGCTCTCCCTGTAGGCCGCCAGCAGATTGGCGACCAGCTTGTCCATGCGCGCGCGGCGCTCGGCGGGGAAGTGGCGCGCCACGTAGCGCTTGCCCAGCGCTTCGCCCATCGACCTCTCGACGATCTCGACACCGCGTTTCCAGCGCGGCTGGATTTCATCGGCCCCGGTCAGCACGGTGCCGTAGAACGCGAAGCTGGCGTCGACGAAACGCTTGGACAAATAGGGAGCGTAAGCGCGCACCAGCTGCCACTCGAAGTAGGCTTTCAGGGTGGCCAGATCGGTCGCGCCAAGGACCCTGTTCCATCCGCTCAGGTAGCTGGGCTGCCTGACGATCACGTAATCGGTCTTGCTGGCCACGCCGGCCGCCGCCAGCGCGCCGCGCCAGTCGTAGCCCGGGGTGAGCGCGTCCAGCTTGTCGAGCGCGACCTTGTTGTAGCGCTTGACCGGGTCGCGGTTCTCGACCTTGGTCCACTGCACTTCGGCCAGCGCGGTTTCCAGCGCCACGATGGCGCGTGCCTTGCCGGCGGCGTCCTGCGCACCGCTCAGGCCCAGCATGGTGGCGATATGGCGTTCGTACCGGGCGCGTACCTTGGCCAGGCGCGCATCCTCAAGCTTGAGGTAATAATCGCGGTCGGGCAGGCCCAGCCCGCCCTGTTCAATGTGGGCCGCATAGCGCGTCGAGGCACGGCTGTCCTGGCCGATCGATATCACGTACGGGACGGCCACGCCGATGCGGGTCAGATGCGCGATCAGCGCGGGGATGGCTTTCTTGTCGCGCAGGCCGCGGATGCGCGCCAGCTCGCCTGCCAGCGGCTTGTAACCCAGCTGTTCGAGCCGCTCCTCCTGCATGAAGCTGGCATACAGGTCGCCAATCTTGCGCCCTTCGCCGGCCTTTTCCTGCTGGGCCGCCTCGATCAGCTCGCGCAGCTGGCCCCGGGTGGTGTCGCGCAGCTGGGCGAAGGTCCCCCAGCTGGAGCGGTCCGGCGGAATGACCGTATTGGCCAGCCATTTGCCGTTCAGGTAGGTGAAGAAGTCGTCCTGGGGACGCACCGACGCGTCGATGGAAGCCAGATCGAGACCGGAGCGCGGGTCGGCGGCGTGGGCGAACGTGAGGGTCAGGCTCAGCGCCAGCGAAGTAAACAGTAGAGCTTTCAAAGCAGGTCCTCGGATAAAAGGATGGGGCAAACGGCGAGGCTTGTGGCCGGGGTGCGTTTGCCCTCTATGTTACTTCAACATTTAGATTTTCATTTCGAGGCGGACGGTCCAGGTGGTGTAAGTGCGCGCCGAAGTGGCCGTGCTGGACACGGTGGTGTCGCCGTAATGCATGTTGTAGGCCGTGACCGCACGTCCGGTCAGGTAATCGTCGGCTGCCAGGTTGTTGGCCGACACGCGCACCTGCATGGCCGGATTGACCTTCCACAGGGCGTAAATATCCGACTGGCGCTTGACGCCAACCATAGAACGATCGGAAACATACTGGGTAGAACTCACCTGAGTAACGGTGTCCGGCGTCCAGTTGTAGCTGCCGCCGACAGTGAGCGGGAAGCGCTTCATGCGGTAGTCCAGACCAATGTTGGCGGTCTGGCTGGCCTGGCCGTCCAGACGGTTGTTGGGCGTTGGAATGCTGTCGACCCTGGACCAGAAGTGGCTGTAATTGGCGCGGAAATCGATATTGGGCGCATCCTGCATCAACTCGGCCAGCTGGAACTTGGCCTCCAGTTCGATTCCGCTGGTGCGCGCATGGCCCACGTTCAACACCGTCGACACCCACTGTGATCGGCCCTGGGCAACGACCTCGTTGAGATCGCGGCGCTGCAGGTCATCGATGTCGCGCACAAAACCGCTGGCCGAGAGGATACCGCTCTTGCCCAGGTAATGTTCGTAAGCGATGTCGATGCCCTTGGCCAGTTCCGGCTTGAGGTTTGGATTACCGATGCGGTCCGGCGTGGTGGGCTGGTTCACCGTCGCATACACCGGCGTGGCAATCAGGTCGCTGAGCTGGGGCGCCTTGTAACTCTGAGTCAGGCTGGCGCGGATCTGGTCCTTCTCGTGCCCGGGAATACGCCATACCGCGTGCAGCACCGGACTCCACACACTGCTGGTGTTGCGCACGTCGTTGCCGCCGCTGGTGCTGGTGGTGCGGATGCCTTCCCAGCGCAGGCCCAGATAGGCCGACCACTGCGGCGTGATGTCCCACTCGTCCTGCAGGAACACGGCCACGCGGCGGGTGTCGGCGTCCAGCGTGTCGCCCGACTGGGCAAACCGCACCTCGTCATTGACCAGCGACATGCTGGTCTGGCTGCGGTGCTGGGCTTCGATATCCCAACCGGCCGCCAGCAGATGGCCCTTGCCCATCGGCGCGGTATATTTGCCGCCGGTCGACGCGCCTTGCTGACGCCCCTCGTTACTGTCGACGAAACGCTTGCTCATACCGTCGGTGTACTGGTTTGACACGCTATCGCTTTCATTGCGCCCGGCTCCGAAGCCGAACTTCACATCCAGCTTGGCGCCCGCATCCATCTTGTGCAGCCAGTTGCCGAAGCCGCGAAAAAACGCGAAGTCCGTTTCCGACGTGCCCAGCGCCAGCTGGTACTCGGGAGCCGGGTCACCACCGGGCGCCTGCTCGAGCGTGGCGCGCGAGTCGCTGCTGCTGCGGCTGGCCATCACGAAGGGCTGGAAATTAAGGGTGTCGCCATTGTCGAAGCGGTAGGACAGGCGCGGCGCCAGGTGCAGGCTGGTGGACTTGCGGTTGGCCTCGGACTCGATGTCCTGCAGACGCATCAGGGTGCCGTCGAGCAGCCGGTCTTCATTGACGGTCCCGCTCTCGTCATGCTGGCGCGCCGAGCCGATCGAGCCGTTGAGCAGCACCGTCAGCTTGCCGAATTTGTAAGGCGCGGTCAGCGACACGTTCGGGCCGTGGCGGTTCTGCTCGATGTTGTCGGACACCTTGAGCTGCACGTCCTTCTGCTGGTAACCCTCGCGCAGCACGATGTTGATGGTGCCGGCGATGGCCTGGGTGCTGTGCTCGGCCACCGGGCCGCGCATGACTTCGATGCGCTCGACCTGGTCGGGCGAGAGCGATTCGAGCGAAAAGCCGGCCGGCGGACGCTCGCCGTTGACCAGCAGCTGCGTATAGCCGTTGCCCAGGCCGCGCATGCGCACGCCGCCGCCGCCGCGTCCGGGCGGTCCGCCCATCGTCACGCCGGGCAGGCGCTTGAGGATTTCGCCCACGCTGGTGTCGCCGTTGCGGTCGAGTTCCTCGCGGCCGAACACCATCTTGGCGGCGGTCGAGAGCCGCCGCGTTTCGGTGTCGTTGGCGCGGCTGCCCTGCACCGTCACCTGCGGTACCACCTTGGCGTCGTCCGCTTCGCCCTTGAAGGGTGCGGAATCGGGGGTGGGCGCGCTCTGCGCGTAGACACCGGCCGAGGCCAGCAGACAGGCGAGAGGAAGCAACTTGAACTGCGACGTATGCATAGGGTTTTGATGTTGGATGAAGTTGGCGCGCTTTTGCCGCCGGATGCCAGCATTCTAGCGTTAGCTCTTCCCTATTGGCACTACCTTAACGCTTTTTTACTTTACGATACACAAACGCAGCTATCTCAACAGTTAAGCAACACTCGCGCAACAATTCGCACGCCGTAGGCCGGACAATCGGGTTTATACTGAATCGGCACACACAGGCGGAGGCATCAAGCGTCCACCTTGCCTTCTTCGTATCGGGTGACCACATGGGCTCCACACTCAAAAACGCCGGCCTGCTCGCCACCGGCGCCATCGTCGGCGTCGCCGTATCGATGCAGTTCTCCGCCCTCGCGCAAAAACCGGTGGAACCGGGCATGCCGCTGTCCGAACTGCGCCAGCTGGCCGACGTGTACGGCCTGATCAAAAGCGACTACGTCGAACCGGTCGAAGACAAAAAGCTGCTCACCGAAGCCATCTCCGGCATGGTCGCCTCGCTCGACCCGCATTCGGCCTACCTCGACCAAAAGGCCTACCGCGACCTGCGCGAAGGCACCCAGGGCAAATTCGTCGGCCTGGGCATCGAGATCGGCCAGAGCGAGGAAGGCTATATCCGCATCGTGGCGCCGATCGAGGATTCGCCGGCCTGGCGCGCCGGCATC
>CBFGOU010000450.1:0-4560 GCA_965650445.1 uncultured Oxalobacteraceae bacterium
CAGGAAGCGGTTCACCTCGCCCGGATTGCCGGCCATTTTGCGCTTGAGCGCCCAATCGGCGTAGCTCGGCTCGCCCATCAGCCTGGCAAGCTCCAGCCGCAAGCCCAGTGCTTGCTTGAGCAGAGCCAGGTTGGCCTGGCCGCCGCGCTGTACATATGCCGCGCGGAAGCGTTTGCGCACCGCCTCGGACTCGGCATTGACCATGATGGCTTCGAAATCGGGATAGTCCAGGCCAAACAGGTAGTTGCCATCGGCATCCTTGGCACGGTCTGTGAGCGCGCTGGCCGGTACGCCTTGCAGCTCGGCCTCCGAGAACGCCAGCCGGGTTTTGACGTCGCGCGTATTGCCGTTGTAATCCTGCGCCAGCTTATCGAGGCGCTCGAAAATTTCCCTGGCGCGCTTGCGCTGCGGGGCCGGCAGATTCACGCCGCGCTGGGCAAAGTCCTCCAGGATCAGCTTGCGCGCCATGCTGTCGAACGGGTCGGTGGTCTTGATCGCCTGCACGCGCTGGTACAGCGCCTCGCTTTGCAGATAGTCGTTGGGCAGGGCCGCCAGCCTGAGCTGGCATTGCTCGGCGGCCTTGCGCAGCACGGCGTCGGGGCTGACCTGGGCCAGCAGACTGAGCGGGCCGTCGATGTCCTGCAGGCCGGTGTCGAGGGCATTCCATGCGTTCAGCACGCTTTTGGCGCTGACTTTGCTGAGCGGCATGGTCTTGAGCTGCTCGATGCGTTCCGTCGCTTCCTCGATATGGCGGGTGCACAGGGCGGGGATGTCGGCCGCGGCCGGTTGAAGAATCGCTCCGCGCGGCGCTGCGGTAGCGGCTTCGAGGCAGAGCATGGCGCAAGCGGCGAGCACTGTGCGTTGCAGTTTCATGGAAGGTCCTTGATAAGGAGTCAATGGTTGGGGTGCGAAAGTATCCCACAGCAAACATGGATTTTCGACACCTTTGTGTGCATATACGCCTCATCATCCGCGCGTTTCATGACAGACAATGAGCGTTGGTATTACACTGGCTCAGTCGACAACAGCTCGTGCCTTCGATGTTATCCACCGAAACTCCGGACCAGCAACATGCCAACCTCGACCAGTACGCCACCGGCGCGCTGGTGGCCGCCTTTGCCGACGATCAGCGCGTTGCGGTCGAAGCGGTACGCGCCGCCGCGCCGCGCCTGGCGCGCGCGGTCGATGCCGCGCTGCCGCGCATCGACGGCGGCGGGCGCCTGATCTACGTGGGCGCGGGCACGTCCGGCCGGCTCGGCGTGCTCGACAGCGTCGAACTATACCCGACCTTTTCCTGGCCGCGCGCACGCGCCGTGGCCTTGCTGGCCGGCGGCGAGGATGCGATGTTCGTGGCAATCGAAGGCGCCGAGGACGACCGCGCGCAGGGCTCCGCCGACCTGTTGGCGCTCAATCCCGGCCCGCTCGACGTGGTGTTGCTGCTGGCCGCGTCCGGCGCCACGCCGTATGTGCTGGGCGCCTTGCACGCCGCGCGCAAGGCCGGCGCGTTGACGATCGGCTTTGCCAACAACCCCGGCGCGCCGGTGGTGGACGAAGCCGAGATCGGCATCACCCTCGACACCGGCCCGGAAATCATTTCCGGCAGCACCAGGCTGAAAGCCGGCACCGCGCAAAAAATCGCACTGAACACATTTTCGAGCGCCCTGATGGTGCGTTTGAACAAGGTGTATGGCAACCTGATGGTAGACTTGAAGCCCACCA
Organism: uncultured Oxalobacteraceae bacterium; assembly: GCA_965650445.1. Classification (GTDB taxonomy): domain Bacteria; phylum Pseudomonadota; class Gammaproteobacteria; order Burkholderiales; family Burkholderiaceae_D; genus Telluria_A. Next base: position 1,720 of record CBFGOU010000450.1, read on the forward strand.
ACGCCAAGCTGGTATTGCGCGCGGTCCGGCTGACGATGTATGCCACCGGCGCCGACGAAGCGGCTGCCCGCGCGGTGTTGGAACAATGCGATTTCCACGTCAAGGTCGCGATCGTGGCCTTGTCCAAAAAAACCAGCATCGCTCAGGCCCGCGCCTTGCTCGACGCCGCGCACGGCAGTGTGCGGCTGGCGCTGGGCGCGTAGCAACGCACGAAAGAATCATGCAAACAGCATCAGAAAAAAGCCCCTGGCAATGGGTGCCGACCCTGTACTTCGGCCAAGCCATTCCCTACGTCGTCGTCATGCTCCTGTCCGTCATCATGTACAAGGACGCGGGCGTTTCCAACACCGACATCGCGCTCTACACCAGCTGGCTCTACCTGCCCTGGGTGATCAAGCCGCTCTGGTCGCCCCTGATCGACATGTTCGGCACCAAGCGGCGCTGGGTCGTGACGATGCAGTTCCTCATCGGCGCCGCCCTGGCCTGCGTGGCCCTGACCACCCACCTGCCCAGTTTCTTCCAGATGAGCCTGGCGGTGCTGTGGCTGATGGCCTTCAGCTCGGCCACCCACGACATTGCCGCCGACGGCTTTTATATGCTCGCCCTGCGCGAAAAACAGCAGGCGGCCTTCGTCGGCGTGCGCAGCACGTTTTACCGCCTGGCCAATATCGCCGGACAAGGCGCGCTGGTGTACCTGGTCGGCGTGGTGAGCGAACGCACTGGCGACAAGCAGATGGCGTGGTCGGTTGGCATGTTCATCCTCGCGGCAATGTTTCTCGGCTTATGGGGCTATCACCACATCGTGTTGCCGCGGCCGGACAGCGACCATCGCGCCAGCCAGGGCAATGACTACTTCCGGGAATTCCTGGGTACCTTCAAGGCGTTTTTCGCGCGCCGGGATATTTGGCTGATCCTCGGCTTCCTGCTCACCTATCGCCTGGGCGAAGCGCAGCTGGTCAAGCTGGTGGTGCCGTTTCTGAAAGATCCCCTCGCCCAGGGCGGGCTTGGCCTGTCGACCAAGGAGGTGGGCCTGGTGTACGGCACCATCGGCGTGCTCGCGCTGACCTGCGGCGGGCTGCTGGGCGGTTACCTGATCTCGCGCGTCGGCCTCAAGCGCTGCCTGTGGCCGATGGTGTGCGCCGTGCACTTTCCCGACCTGATCTTCGTGTTCCTGTCGAGCGAACTGCCGCAGAACGTGGCTGTGATCGCGGCCTGCGTCGCCATCGAGCAGTTCGGCTACGGCCTGGGCTTCACCGCCATGATGATGTACATGATCATGGTGTCCGACGGTCCCTACAAGACCGCGCACTACGCCATCTGCACTGGATTGATGGCGCTGGGCATGATGGTGCCAGGCATGTTCAGCGGACGGATCCAGGAAGCGCTGGGTTACCAGCACTTCTTCATCTGGGTCTGCCTGGCCACCCTGCCGGCCTTCCTCATGGCCGCGTTGGTGAAGATCGATCCCGAGTTCGGCAAGAAATAGCCCCCTACCGTAACGCAACAATCTCCCGTTTGCTTTATCCTTCGCTATTTCGTGGTAAAGCAGAAGAGGCTGGCGTGGGTGTGCGGGTAAATACAAAGAAGCGGGCGTTCACGCTGGCGGGCGCGCTGGCCTTGACGGGACTGGTGAGCGGTTGCGGCACGCCGCCCTCCAGGCCCGACGGCAACACCGGCCGGTCCACGCCGGCGCCGCCCACCGCCAGCGTCATTCCTGTCGTCACCGGCGGCAGCGACACCGTACCGCCGCCGGCCCCGCGCGAGTTCCGCGCCGCCTGGGTCTCGACGGTAGCCAATATCGACTGGCCCAGCCGCGCCAATCTGAAGGCCGAGAAGCAGCAGGCCGAAGCCATCGCCATCCTCGACCGCGCCAAGGCCATGCACCTGAACGCCATCGTGCTGCAGGTCAGGCCGAGCGCAGACGCGATTTACCCGTCCAAGCTGGAGCCGTGGACCGAGTATCTGAGCGGCACGCAAGGCCAGGCGCCGCAGCCCTGGTACGACCCGCTCAAGTTCTGGATTACCGAAGCGCACGCGCGCGGCCTGGAGCTGCACGCCTGGTTCAACCCCTATCGCGCGCGCCATGCAACGGCCAAATCGCCACCGTCGAGCGAGCACATTTCGCGCACGGCGCCGGGCGCGGTCAAGCAGTACGGGCGCTTTTTATGGATGGACCCGGGCGACGAGGCCGCTGCCAGGCAGACCCTGGAAGTGGTGCTCGACGTGGTGCGCCGCTACGACATCGACGGCGTGCACATCGACGACTATTTCTACCCCTATCCGATCGAAGCGGGCGGCGCCGAAGCGGCGGCGCTGGACGGCAACGGCGGCAACCGGCCCGAGCTCGATTTTCCCGACCAGGCATCGTGGCAGCGCTATCTGCTCAGTGGCGGCAAGCTGAACCGGGCCGACTGGCGGCGCCAGAACGTCAACCGGCTGATCGAAGCGCTGTACAAGGGAATCCACCGCGAAAAGAACTGGGTACGCTTCGGCATCAGCCCGTTCGGCGTCGGGCGTCCCGACCGGCGCCCGCCCGGCATCGCCGGCTTCAGCCAGTACGACAAGCTGTATGCCGATGCCGAGCTGTGGCTGGCCAATGGCTGGGTCGACTATTTCTCGCCGCAGCTGTACTGGCCGATCGCGCAGGCGCCGCAAGCCTATGGCGTGCTGCTCGACTACTGGGTCGGGCAGAACCGCATGGGGCGGCACATCTGGCCGGGGCTGTTCACCAGCCGCATCGGTGCACCGACCAAGTCGTTTGCGCCGGAGGAGATCGTCCAGCAGATCGGGCTGACGCGTACGCGCGCGGGCGCCGGCGGCCATGTGTACTTCAGCATGGCG
>CBFGOU010000451.1:0-4536 GCA_965650445.1 uncultured Oxalobacteraceae bacterium
ACAAGACCGATTCGGCGGTGCGCCTGACCCACCTGCCGACCGGGATCGTGGTCGAGTGCCAGGACGACCGCAGCCAGCACAAGAACAAGGCGCAGGCCATGAAGGTGCTGGCCGCGCGCATCAAGGACGTGCAGCTGCGCGAGCAGCAGTCGAAGGAAGCGGCCACGCGCAAGAGCCTGATCGGCTCGGGCGACCGCAGCGAGCGCATACGCACCTATAACTTCCCGCAGGGGCGCATGACGGATCACCGCATCAACCTGACCTTGTACAAGCTCGATTTCATCATGGACGGCGACCTGGCCGAACTGACCAACGCGCTGGCGGCCGAGCATCAGGCCGAACTGCTGGCGGCGCTGGGAGATTAAGCAAACGATAAGCGGGCCGCGTTACACTAGGCGCGCCCCTAACCTGCCCGGAAATTAAGATGCCCAACAATCGCACGCTCCTTACCGCCATCGGCCTGATCTGCTACGCCCTGATCGGCGCGGCCCTGTACCTGCAGCACGCCAAGGATCTGCTGCCTTGCCCGCTGTGCGTGATCCAGCGCTACGCCTTCATTTTCGCCGGCACCTTCGCGCTGCTGGCGGCGTGGGTGAAACCGGCCAAGGTATGGAACGCACTGGCGCTGGTGGCCGCGCTGGTGGGCCTGGGCTTCGTCGGCAAGCATCTGTATGTGCTGGCCAATCCGGGCTTCTCGTGCGGGATCGATCCGATGGAGACCTTCCTCAACAAGATCCCCACCGCGACCGGCATGCCATGGCTGTTCCAGGCCGATGGCCTGTGCGAGAACGCCACCGAAGGCGTGCTGGGACTGTCGATTCCGCAGTGGTCGGCGGTGTGGTTCGTGATCGTCACGGCAGTGCTGCTCTACACGCTGGTGCGGCGCCGGTGAACATCGGCGCCTTGCAGGCCGCGCTGCCGTTGGCGCCGCTGGAGAACCGCATCCTGCTGTGCCACGCGCTGGGCCTGACGCGCATCCAGCTGATCACCCAGTCCGAGCGCGAGGTCAGCGACACGGAACTGGCGGCTTTGAACGCGCTGGTGGCGCGCCGCCAGCGGGGCGAGCCGATTGCCTACATCGTGGGCAAGCGCGAATTCTTCGGACTGAATTTCGCGGTCAATGAAGCGGTGCTGATCCCCCGCCCCGATACCGAGCTGCTGGTCGAACTGGCACTGGAGCGCATGGCGCCGCGTGCGCGCGTGCTCGACATGGGCACCGGCAGCGGCGCCATTGCGGTGGCGCTGGCGCACACGCGCTCCGATGCTGCCGTCACCGCGCTCGATGTCAGTGCCGATGCGCTGGCGGTGGCGAGGGCGAATGCCATTTCCAATGGTGCCGGCGTGCGTTTTCTGCAGAGCGACTGGTTCGCGGCGCTGCAAGGCGAACGCTTCGACGTCATCGTCTCCAACCCTCCGTACATCCGCGCCGATGATGAGCATCTGGCGCAGGGCGACCTGCGTTTCGAGCCGCGCGGTGCGTTGACCGACCATGCGGACGGGCTATCGGCGCTGCGGATCATCGTCGACGGCGGGGCTGCGCACCTGGAACCGGGCGGCTGGCTGCTGATGGAGCATGGCTACGATCAGGCGGCCGACGTGCGCGCGCTGCTTGAACGAACCGGCTACACCACCGTGGCCAGCTGGTGCGACCTGGCGGGGATCGAAAGGGTCAGCGGCGGCCGTCGCCACCAGTGCGCAGGTCACGCATCGTTCGAGGCGACCTTAAGCGCAACTCTTGCCTGATGATTGCAGACGGAGTCAACAGTCGCGCATGGTAGACGCGCGGATTACAAAGGCATCGCTTCGGGGGTAGCAGCGCTGATTGAGCGGCAAGCTATATTATGGTGGGCCGGGAAGCGTGTTGTTAGTTGACGGCAGCAACCGGTCAGGAGCGGTCCTACACGAATCGCAGCAACTGATGCCTTATTGAATAGGACTTCATGCCAATCAAAGCTAAGCCATTTGGCTGTAGGCTAACGTTCGCGGTCGGCCAAAAGCAGACCGACCTCGCAAAGTACATCTGATCACACGCGCTGATCGACCACGGAGGTATTCCTTGTTCTCTTACGAAACCGGCGTACTTCTGGCTTTTCTTCTCTGGCTATGGACTGTCATCAGTGCGATTGTGTCTATCAACTCCCAAACGGAGCGCAATCTGAACAGAATTGGCCAGCGCCTAAGCTGGCTGACTATGGTGCCAAAGCCCATCTCTCCCGAGGAAGCGAACCGCTCGTGGCTCCGAAAGGTGCTGAAGTTTGTTCTATTGCATGGCATTGGCCTTCCCTTCGTTCTGGCGAGCTGGCTATATGTGTTCTATATAGTCGGACTGTTCCTGTATAGGAAGAGCAAAAATGCAGGCGCTCCGCAAGCTGTTCGAGAATTCAGGTGGAAGCTTCGGAACACGGAAATGACCTTCGATCAACTCGTCTCTGAGCTGATGAAGGTCTCTGATCAGGACCCTGCTGACTTTGAGCGAGTTAAGGCAGAATTGCTTCAAGAGCAAGCGAAACGCAAACACGAAAAAGAGGACGAGACGGATTACTGGGAGTACGAGAAAAGACACAAAGCGCTTCGAACAAAGTTCGATCCAAAGAACGAATGGAACGAGGCCACATCGATTCCTGCGGAGTATTCACGAGAGGTTCGCACTCTAAATCTCCAGTACCGAAACATGCTTATGCGGAGAAATGGCTGGACTACGGCCGACTTCAGCGATGAGGACTAACCCTCAATCAACCGAAACTCTTTGAATGCCGGTTATGTCAAACCTTACGCTATGGCCGTAAGTGTACTAGCTCGATCTTGACCTAACAGGAAATGTCAGGTCAATTTAGCTCAAACCGCTTACGTGACCGACCGGGTTCGGCCAGTAGCTGCCGATTAAGCCCAATCCCCAATACTCGAAAGCAGATTTTTAGTTTCAGAATACGTGTCTTATTCGTTTGGGAGAGATACCATGGATTTAACGACAGCGATAAACGAATCTATCGATTCACGCATCGAGAAGCAAATCTCCTTGCTTCGCGACAGCGTCGAACTGCAACTTAGCAAGTCGATGGAGACAAAACTAAAGGGTCATTTTGAGACAGGTGTAAAAGTTCTCGGATGGGCATTCGGGCTGGTTGCGCTTGTTTTCACACTGTTCGGAATAAAAACTGCTATAGATCTCCGCGAAGCCGCCAAGAGTACAGCTATTGAAGAGGTAAAAAAGAAGCTTGCCATCGACGATCCGAACTCCGAGTTTAGTAGAGATGTTGATCGCGTAATCGCTCGAGGATTGATTAACTCCTACTTCCTAGAGATATCAAGAACAAAGGACGATCGCTTTGTCGAAGATATCAAAGTTCTTGACACAGACATGCGAAGACTGGTCGACCTAATCAAAGACAGTCGCTCCGAAGATCGCGACTTTAGAGACGCAGTTGATATTCTATCGAGATCAAATCAGATTAAGGAAGGAAAATCAATAAGTCGTTTACTGCTTGCACTTGGCAGCGCAAATGATGATCAGTTCCGTTGGATACGAGATCAACCAGAAAAGAGGGCGACGGTATTCGAACTCTACGTTGATGAAAAGTTGCTTCCTGCTGCTCGATCAATAATTTCTGATGAAAAGTCAGATAAGAGACTCCTCATAACTGGAATAAAGTATATAGCAAAAAATAACGACACTGAATCCATTCGAGCGCTGGAGAGCTTAGCCCAACGCCCTAACGAAGATGTCGCGAATGCCGCATTGCATGCGCTAGCACGCATTAATCCAACGTCCAAAATTCTCGGTCGCGCACTTCAGCTAAAAGCGGACGCAACTGAACAAGAAGTGATATCGGCGCTGCGCTTGGCTATTGATGTCGCCTCTCCAGTGAGAGTACAATTTTTTGACGAGGATCCGATGTCGTCGATCCGGAAAAATCTTTCAACTTCCGTTGTTGCTGAGGCCATTCGTCGTGGATTCTTCTTCAGATTGTGGAGAGACATTGCAACAAACAAACTAACACTTGCAATGTCGAGCAGAAAGAATCCGTCGACTACATATTGGCTTCCGGCACGACTGCTTATTGGACAAGAGTCCGAAGTACTCGCTTTGCTTCTTCAGCGGTCAAAAGATACCTCCACGTTGACCTCGATCCTTCGTGCATTGTGCCTTGAGGAAGAGGGGCGCTGTAACGGTGTTGTTCACGTTACCCTCGATAAAAAAGATAAAACAGGGATTCTGCTCAGCACCGGAAAAGTCCTTACTTCGGCTGAAGCACCAGCAGGGATATACCTAAGACCTCAATCGTCTGCGCCTGACTCCACGATCACAGTCACCTGGACTGATCGAGACGCCAATCGAAACAACCTTGTCTTCAGCGACTTTATAAATAGCGGAGATATGTCCTTTGAGTTTAAATCAGTTCGAGCGTTAACAGCAGACATGATCGGAGAGTAAAGAGCCTCGCTTGCCCGGGAAGGCAGAAATTTAGCGACCTAACAATCATGGGGGCCTCGAAAAACCACCCCATCCATGGCATGATGTCAGCGCACAAAACTTGA
>CBFGOU010000452.1:0-4532 GCA_965650445.1 uncultured Oxalobacteraceae bacterium
GTTCGCCCGGCGACAAAGTCTTCGGATCGACCCGGATGCCGCCCTTGGCGCCGCCGTACGGCACGTTCACGGCGGCATTCTTGACCGTCATCCAGGCCGACAGCGCCATCACTTCGGACAGCGTCACATCCTGATGGAAGCGCACCCCGCCCTTGCCGGGGCCGCGCGACAGATTGTGCTGCACCCGGTAGCCCTCGAAGTGGGCGATGGTGCCGTCGTCGCGCTCGATCGGCACGTCGACGATCAGCACGCGCTTGGGGCGCTTGAGCGTCTCGACCCAGCGCGCCAGGCCGCCCAGGTGCGGCGTGACGCGGTCGATCTGCTCGAGATAGACGCCCCATGGGTTGTTTTCCTTGGGTACGAGATAGGATGGAACGGCGTGCTCGCTGGTCATGCGGTGACTCCCTTATATGATGTAGCGGTCGTGGGGGACCGGCGTTCAGAACTGGTGGCGGATACCGAGGTTGGCGCCGGCATTGCCGGTGCCGCTGGTGGTCGCATTGCCGACCGTGAAGGTGGCGCCGTTGCGGTTGCGAATATGCGCGTAGGCGGCGTACACATCGGTGCGTTTGGATAAGGCATAGGTGGCGCCAAGCGCGGCCTGGCGGGCGTCGCGCCCGGTGGCGCCGGCATCGTTGTGGCGGATGTACGAAGCGTAGAGCCTGGCAGCCCCGAAAGGCAGGATCAGCCCAACGATGGCATCGTTGCTGCGCCCGCCCGCCAGCGCCGTGTTGCGCGCATAGCCCAGGCTCGCTTCGGCAAAGCCGAAGTTGTAGCGGGCGGCCAGCAGGGTATTGGCGCTGCTGTCCGTGGCCAGGGCGTTTTGCTGCCGGTGCCGGCTGAGCGCGATGACCAGATTCCCACCCGCATAGGTCAATGCCGAGCTGTAGGCACGCTTGGCGGCGGCGTTCCCGGCCTGTTCACCGAGCGCTGTCGCCAGCTCGGCCGTGAACCCGCGCACCGAGGGCGTGGCATAGGACACCATATTATCGAGGCGGGTATTGGTGACCAGGATGTTGCCGGCACTTCCGGCGAAGCCGTCGCAGAATGGATCGCTGACACCGCTCATGGCGCGGTAATACGGCGAATACTGGCGGCCGGCGCGCAGCGCGCCCAGCTCGCCCGACATTCCCACGTAAGCCTGGCGGCCGAACAGCAGCCCCCCCTGGGCCGCGCTGCCGGTATCGAGATTGAGGCCGTTTTCAAGGACGAAGTAGAGCTTGCGGCCTGCGCCGAGGTCTTCCTGGCCTTTAAAGCCGACCCGCGAGCCGGAGCCGACGCCGCCGGTAACGGCGTTGACGGAGCCGGCCGCCCCGCACGATTCATGCACCAGCGCGGCATCGACCACGCCGTACACCGTGACGCCCGACTGCGCCATGGCGGCGCCCGCGCTCAGGGACGATGCCAGGACGGCGATCATCATTTTCTTCATTGTGCTCTCCATTGTTGATCGTTTTTATAATCTGCCGGCGATACCGGCCTTTTCCGACTCGCCGCCGCGATCGGGAGCGTGGCGCAGGGTATGCCTGGCCTGATGGACCAGTTGCACGATGCCGATGGCATGGTCACGGAATTGGTGGCCTGCCGTCGTCAGTGACAGTGGGACGCTGCTGCGATCGACGAGCGTGGTGCCAAGCCAGCTTTCGAGCGATTGGATGCGCCGGCTGAACGCCGGCTGGCTGGCGTGCCGCACGACGGCGGAACGAGAAAAGCTGCGCGTGTCGGCAAGACAAAGAAAATCTTCCATCCACTTTGTGTTCATTGCTGTCTCCTGCTTTTGTTTTATCCAATGGTCCGCGGTGGGCCGTCAGCTATCTGTACCGCCGGCGCATCGCCGACACCTGCTGCATACCCTGCCCTGCCTCTTTAGCACTTTGCATGCCACTCATTCACCGGCACCGTGATGTTCGCTAACACATTGATTTAATGGACTTTTAAAAATGTGGCGCGGCCGATACCGGGACTCTCCGTGTGGCCTTCCACACGATCCGTTTTTTGGCGTGTGGGTTTGGAAACCAGGCATTTCGGCAGCCTGAAAAATTCCGGGCGAGCGGAATTGCGGGAGCAATCTTCTGGAGTAACATAGGCAGCGCTCGCGTCAATGCCAGGGGCCGCATCACACTTGAAAGAGGCCGTCAATTTGCAGGCGATCAGAAAATTTTCCTTGTCCCGCCCGGTCCGCGCTGTCGCGGCGTGGGCCGCTATCGTGGGCGTCATCGCCGCCACCATGTTCGTCGTCCATGCATGGAGCACGCGCACCGGCCATGCGCAGCTCAACGACGCGCTGGCTCAGCAGCTCGACTTGTACACGTCGGCGCTCGATAGCGAACTGGGCAGGTTCGAGTATCTGCCGGCCATCGTCGCCCTCGACAATGACGTGCTGGCGCTGCTGCAGCAGCCGGCCGCTGCCGCCCTGGGCGAGCACGCCAGCAAGCGGCTGACGAGCATGAACGCGCGCGCCGGCTCGCTGGCCATTTTCGTGCTCGATACCGCCGGCGTGGTGCGCGCGGCCAGCAACTGGTATCGGCCCGAGAGCATGGTCGGCACGGACCGCTCGGCCCTGCCCTATTTTGCCGGCGCCATGCAAGGCCAGCCTGCGCGCTATTTCGAACGCGCCGGGACGCGCAATGCGCCCGAGTATTATTTCGCCCAGCCGGTGCTGCGCAACGGCAAAGTGCTGGGGGTGGTGGTGGTGAAAATCAGTCTCGACCCGATCGAGTCGACCTGGACGGTGTCGGCCGCGCAGACGCCGAACGACTTCGTCATGGTGATCGGCGCGGACGATGCCATCGTGCTGTCGTCCGCGCCCTCCTGGCGCAACCGCAAGGCCGAGCTGCACAGCGTCTATGAGGGCAAACAGGTGACAAGCTGGCGCGGCCTGAATCCGGCCTCGCCGCGCGCCCGCTACGCGATCCAGATGCGGCCCATGGCGCGCCAGGGCTGGCGCGTCGCCACGCTGACCAATGCGTCGCAAGTGCAGATCCAGGCCTGGCAAAATGCCGTCGGGGCCGGCATCATGGCCGCCTTCCTCGGCTTGCTGGCGGTGTTCGTGGCTCAGCGCCGGCGCGCGATTGCCAGCCGCTTGCGCGCGCGTGAGGCGCTGCAGCGCGCGCACGACGAACTGGAACTGCGCATTGCCGAGCGCACCGCCGAACTGAACGCGACGAACCAGGAATTGCTGCACGAGATCGGCGAACGCAAGCATGCCGAACAGGTGCTGCGGGCCTCCCAGGACGAGCTGCTGCATGCAAGCAAACTGGCCCTGATCGGCCAAATGTCGGCGGGCATCACCCACGAAATCAGCCAGCCGCTGACGGCGCTGCGCTCGCTGTCCTATAATACCCAGCTGCTGCTGAAGCGGGGCGACATGGTGCGCGTTGAAAAAAATCTGCAATCGGTGACCGACCTGACCGAGCGCATCGGCCGTCTGACCGAGCAGCTCAAGTCCTTCTCGCGCAAGGCGCCGCTGCTGCTGGCGCCGTTCGAGGTGACGAAAGCGGTCGACAACACGCTGCAATTGCTGGACAACCGGATTCGCACCGAACACGCGCACGTGCAACTGGACCTGGCGCCGTCGGTACACGTGCTGTGCGACCGCAACCGGCTCGAACAGGTGCTGATCAATTTGTGTGCCAACGCGCTCGATGCGATGCAGAACACGGCCGAGAAAAACCTGGCGATCCGCCTGTGGCGCGCCAACGGCCGCGCCTTCATCCGCGTCAGCGACAGTGGCGGAGGCATTGCGCCCGAATTGATCGGGCGCCTGTTCGAGCCATTTTTCAGCACCAAGCTGCCGGGCCAGGGCCTGGGGCTCGGCCTTGCCATCTCGGCCGACATCGTGCGCGAGTTCGGCGGCACCTTGCGCGCATCGAATATTTCAGGCGGCGCCGCCTTCGAGCTGGATCTGACCCTGGTAGAGGAAGAGGAAAGAAGCAATGTTTGAACGTTTGAAAGTCGTATTCGTCGAAGATGATGCCTCCGTGCGCAGCAGCGTCAGTGAAACGCTTGAACTGGCCGGGTTCGCGGTGGCGCCCTTCGAGTCGGCCGAAGGCGCCCTGCCGCAGCTGGCCGGCGGCTTTGCGGGCATCGTCATCAGCGACGTGCGCCTGCCCGGCGTCGATGGCTTTGAACTGCTGCGCCGGGTACGCGCGGTCGATCCCAGCATTCCGGTCATCATGGTCACCGGCCACGGCGACGTCTCCATGGCGGTCGAGGCGATGCATTGCGGCGCCTACGATTTCATCGAGAAGCCGTTTGCGATGGAACGTTTGGTCGAGGTGGCGACCCGCGCCATGGAAAAGCGGGCCTTACGGCTGGAGGTCGACACCTTGCGGCGCCAGCTGGAGGGCCGCCACGCGATCGAGGCTACCCTGCTGGGCAACTCGCCGGCGATCCGCGAGGTGCGGCGCCAGATCCTGAACCTGGCCGACACGCCGGCAGACGTGCTGGTGCTCGGGGAGACCGGCACCGGCAAGGAAGTGGTGGCGCGCTGCCTGCACGAGTTCAGCAAACGCAGCGCGTCGAACTTTGTC
>CBFGOU010000453.1:0-4529 GCA_965650445.1 uncultured Oxalobacteraceae bacterium
AGGCGCAGACGACCACCGACTTCATCATGAACATCATCCCGAACACGGCGGTCGATGCGTTCGCCAAGGGCGACATCCTGCAAGTGCTGCTGTTCGCGATCCTGTTCGGCTTTGCCCTATCCCTGCTGGGCGAGCGCGGCAAGCCCATCACCAAACTGATCGATGACCTCTCGCATGTGATCTTCGGCATCGTCGGCATCATCATGAAAGTCGCTCCCATCGGCGCCTTCGGTGCGATGGCCTTCACCATCGGCAAGTTCGGCCTGGCCTCGCTGCTGCCGCTGGCCAAGCTGATGGGCTCGTTCTACCTGACCTGCGGCCTGTTCGTGTTCGTCGTGCTGGGCGTGATTGCCCGCCTGACCGGTTTCTCGATCTTCCGCTTCATTTCCTACATCAAGGAAGAACTGCTGATCGTGCTGGGCACCAGCTCCTCGGAAAGCGCCCTGCCGGCCCTGATGCGCAAGCTGGAAAAGCTGGGTTGCTCCAAGCCGGTGGTCGGCCTGGTGGTTCCGACGGGCTACTCCTTCAACCTGGACGGCACCAATATCTACATGACGATGGCGGCCCTGTTCGTGGCGCAAGCGTGCAACGTCGACCTGACCCTGGGCCAGCAACTGACCATCCTCGGCGTGGCCATGCTGACCTCGAAAGGCGCGTCGGGCATCACCGGCGCCGGCTTCATCACCCTGGCGGCAACGCTGGCAGTGGTGCCGACTGTCCCGGTGGCCGGCATGGCACTGATTCTCGGCATCGACCGCTTCATGAGCGAATGCCGCGCCCTGACCAATTTCGTCGGCAACGGCGTGGCCACCCTGGTGGTGTCGAAGTGGGAAAAGGAACTGGACCACGAGCAGCTGGCACGCGAACTGAAGTCGCCCAGCCATCTCGAAGACGACAAGGAAATGTTCCCGGACCGTCAGCTGGCCAAGAAAGTGGCGTAAGCCAGCTCACTTGATCCGGTAGATCAGGTCTACCGGCTGAGCAAGCCTTAGCGGGAGGATCATCACCCCCCCCTCCCGCGACCACCCGGCCCGCGACTGGCCGCGTCCACTGTAATCGGCCGCGGCCAGTCCCATCGCCCGGGTCGGGTTCTTCAAATCCCCGTTACTGACTCCCCCCGCCGGGCCCAGCTTGTGGCCCATCCTCGCCGCCAGCGCTTCCGCCTTCCTGCGGGCCGTGCGCATGACCTCCCCCACCAGCTGCGCTTCGATCTTGTCGCGCCCGGCCGTGTCGAAGAACGTCACGAAGTCGTCCAGCTTCGGCCATCTCCTTTTTAGACGTTTTTGTCTATTCCATGCCACGATGCTCGCGCAGCCCAATCGAAAGATGTAGACAGAATATTCTAGACACGATAGTCTAGCTGCTCAAACCATTTGGAGACCGCGATGCCGAAGCAAACCGCCCCGCCCAAGCCGACCAGCGCCGAACTCGATCTGCTCAAAACCCTGTGGCCGCTGGGTTCAGCCACCGCCAAGCAGGTGCACCAGAAAATTATCGAAGAGCGCCCCGACGTCACCTATGCCACCGTGCTGCGCCTGATGCAGATCATGCACACCAAGGGCCTGCTGATCCGCGACGAGAGCGAACGCTCGCACGTGTACGCGCCGGCCCAGGCGCAGGACGCGCTGCAAACCAATCTGCTCAAGGAACTGATGCACAAGGCCTTCGCCGGCTCGGCCAAGGCACTGGTGCTGGCCGCGCTGCGCACCGGCGTATCGAAACAGGAACGCGCCGAAATCGAACGTTTGCTCAAGGAAGAGGACAAGCCATGAATAGCTTTTTGATCGACAGCCTGGGCTGGACCCTGGTGCATTTTATCTGGCAGGGCGCGCTGATCGGCGCCGCCGTCGCGCTGGTGCTGGCCGGGATGGATCGCGCCACGCCACAGCAGCGCTACATGGTCGCCTGCCTCGGCCCGACGGCCGCTCCTTCGGGGGCGGCCGCTGCCCGCGCTTGATCTGGCCGGGCGGCTCGACGTGGCCAGCGCCAGCGGCGGCGGCGCGGGAGTGCTCAGGCTGCCCAACCATCCAGGCCAGGCCGGCGTGCTGGGCTGGCACATGAACTGGCTGGTGGGAGCATGGTCGGCATGCGCGCTCGCGCTGGCGCTGCGCCTTGCCGCCGGGCTGCTGTGGCTGCACCGCGCCGACCGCGCCGCGCGCGCCGACGCGCACTGGGACCGCATGGCGCGGCAGATGGCGCAGCGTTTCGGCATCACCCGCAGCGTGCGCGTGCGCGTGGTCGAGCATCTCGACAGTCCGCTGACCGCCGGCTGGCTGCGCCCCGTGGTGCTGCTGCCGGCCGCGCTGGTGAGCGGCATGCCGCCGGAACTGCTCAACGCCCTGCTGGCGCACGAAATGGCCCACGTGCGCCGCTTCGACTACCTGGTCAACGTGGCCCAGAGTGTCATCGAAATGCTGCTGTTCTACCATCCGGCGGTGTGGTGGATTTCGCGCCGCATCCGCATCGAACGCGAACTGGCGGCCGACGCACTGGCCGCGCAAGCGCTGGGCGAAGGGCGCATCCTGGCATCCGCCCTGTCGGAACTGGCGCACTGGCAGAGCGCGCCGCATCTGGCGGTGGCGGCCAACGGTGGCGAGCTGCTGGGGCGCGTGCGCGCGCTGGTGCGTCCGCAACACCAGGCCCTGAACTGGAAAGCCGCCCTGCCGGTACTGGCCATTGCCGTGGCCGGGCTGTCGCTGGCGGCGTGCGCGGCGGACCAGGCCGTCAACCAGCCCTTGAACACACCTGCGGTCGTCGATTTCAACAGCTGCGCCAAGCCGGTATGGCCCGCCGAATCGCTGAAGGAGCAGCAAACCGGCACTGTGACCATGCGCTTTAGCGTCGCCCCCGATGGCAGTGTCGTCAAGGGCAAGGTACACACTTCCAGCGGCCACCCCTTGCTCGACCAGGCCGCGCTCGAAGGCATCGGCAAATGCACCTTCAAGCCCGGCATGCGCAACGGCAAGCCGATCATGTCCACCATGATGATGCAATACGTCTGGACGCTGCAGTAAGCCTATGAATGCATGAGCCTGTCCCTGGGTGGACTGATCAAAGTCCGCCCTCGCCGGCCGTTTCCAGCCTGAGTTCCTTGATGAAGTTGACGAAGGCCCGCAGCGCATGCGGCATATGCTTCTGGCAGTGAAAATAAAAATGGAAGGGTTGCGGCGCCGGACATGGCCGCGGCAATCGAAACTGGCTGACCGAGTCGAGCATGCTGGTGACCTGCTCCTGCAAGGGTGTGAAACTCGACAGCAGGCGCTTGCCGGCCTCGGTCGGCGTCACGCTGCGGGTGGTGCGGTTCAGCAGCCGCACGCCGAGGCGCGCCTCGATCGAGCGCATCTTGTGGCTGAGCGCTGACGACGTCACGTTCAGATCAACATTGCAAAATCATCATTTTTATCCGGTGATACTGGAATCGCTTTCCGCAATCCACCGGGTATTAGTGGGCGATGCCGATCTTGCCGAAGTGGCGGCCGCCTTCGGCAAGATCGGCGTAGGCCGCGCGCGTGTTGTCGATGTCGAACACGCGGTCGATCACCGGCACGATACGGTTGGCGGCGATGGCGCGCGCCGCTTCGGCCAGGTCGGCCACCGAGCCGGTGTTATTGCCGACGATGCGCAAGGCCTTGACGATCACCGGCAGCATGTCGAGCGCGGCGCTGGTGCCGCTGACGAAGCCGACCGTTTCAACCACCAGGTCGGCGCCGCGCCCGCCGCTCAGTTCCAGCACGCGCGCGCCCCAGTCCGGCGTTGCGCGGTAGTTGATCAGGTGGTCGGCGCCCAGCTGGCGCGCGCTCGAGCTTTTCGTCGGACGAGGACGCCAGAATCACCGTGGCGCCGGACGCCTTGGCGAACTGCAAGGCGAAGATGCTGACCCCGCCCGTACCCAGCAACAGCACCACCGATCCCGGCCGCACCTGGGCCGAGCGCAGCGCATTCCAGGCCGTCGTCGAGGCAATCGGCAGCGCCGCCGCCTGGACGAAATCGAGGTGTTCGGGCATGGCCACCAGTTCAATGGCTTTCATGGGGTCCCCTCTCGAATGGATTGAAAAGCTTCAGTGTGATTTAGAATCGATGTGGGATAAACTCCCAATCATTTGATGTATTTGAAAGCGTATCCACGACGCAACTTAACTATTTCGTCAAGTTGGTGATATTGTCGTCGATCGCGCCGCCAGCGTATCCCCGTCCACCTGACCGGCAACGCTTGCCTGCGTTCGATGGACGCTGTCCTCGCCCTCGACCAGACCGGACAATCCAGGCGCGGCGCCATCGGCGCGGCCTGGCGCCGGCCCGTCTGTGAGGGCGACGTCGCAGCTCCCCCCGCCCGCCTGCTCGGACCGGAACAGGCGCAGGGCCGCGCCTCCGCCCGTCTCCGCGACCAGCGCATGCAGGGGGCCGAACACGGTGTGTCGTTCCTGCTCTGTGCAGGTGGGAAGATACACATTGAGCACGCGCGGATCTTAGTAGCTGAATGCCAGGACGGCGCCCTCCTCGGTCTGCACCCGCAGTAGCTTTTTCAGGTG
>CBFGOU010000454.1:0-4515 GCA_965650445.1 uncultured Oxalobacteraceae bacterium
CCCAAGGTGGCACAATGGGTCGAACAGAACGAAGACCAGCTACGTCGGCACCCCGCGCTTCAACCACGTCGCGGTGGGGCATTGCCTGCCGAGGAGCCGCCACCACCGCCAAAACGCCGGCGCGAACCCACGGAGGACAAGGAGCACCATCAGCCCAGTGGTATGCCGAAGAAGAAAGTGCCATGTTTCACGACCAAGGGCTTGCCTCAAGGCAGCGTGCCAGAGTTTGACCGGCAGCTTGCAGGGCAAGAGTCCGGTATCAACAGCATGACGGTTGAAGAGTATATCAAAGGACGTGAGGCATTTGAGTCTGGGAATTCCGTGCGTGATACAAAGGTGGCACGACAGGCGAGAGCGGACTATCAGGAAACATTGAAGGAGGATGCTTATGAGAAACTTCGCGAACAAGGTGTGTCTAGATCGGAAGCCAAAGTGAAATCTGTCGACATGGCTTCCGAAAAGATGAAGACGTTAGCCGCATTGCATAACCCTGACATAGTAGCAGGGGGGAAGGATGCAATTAGCGACTTCGGAGATCGCAATATCAATTCCCGCATCGGTGCGCAGTGGAAAAAGGGAGAACGCTTGGCTAAACTGGATAAAGCGGCAAATGAGATCCCGGAATCCTTGCGCGCCAATACGAAGATGAACGCGAAACTTGAACGATGCCAATAGAGGAATATTAAATGGATGAGGACTTCGCTGGTTTCCTTGAGGATTTTGGCCCAGCAATCGCAAGGCGCTATGTGCCACCATCAAGCGTCGAACGCTACCGTGGCAAGTTGCCGGACCAATTGCTAACCTATTGGGAAGAACATGGTTGGTGCGGCTATGCGGACGGCCTGTTCTGGACGGTTAACCCGCAGGAATACGAGCCAGCATTGGAGGCGTGGATTGGTGAGACTCCTTTTATGGAACAAGACGCATATCACATAATTGCACGAAGTGCATTTGGGGAACTATATCTCTGGGGCGAAAAAACGGGCAGCTCCCTTAAAGTTTTTGCACCGGGCTCTTACTGCATTCCACGAAAATCCAGATTTCTCGGCGAGAAGATGGATTTTGGAATGCAAGTATTTTTTGGCAGCCTTTCTCGCGATAGCAATGACTTCGACGGCATGTTCCATCCCGCATTTAAGAAACTGGGGCGACTGAAACATGATGAGATGTACGGCTTTGTGCCGGCCCTAGCTCTCGGCGGCCCTGCTACGCTGGAACACTTGCAAAAGGTAAAGGCAGTCGAACATTTGGTGGTGCTTGCACAACTCGCGCCATTGGACGTAATTGCATCCCCACCTCTCTGATCGACACATGGCCAAGCGCTCAAGCAGGCTGCGCTTGGCTGAACTCGACAAAGCAGCAATTAGCATCCCGGAGTCCCTGCGAGGCAGCACGGCAATGAATGCCAAACTTGAGCGATGCAAATGAGGATGAAATAATGGACGAGGATTTCGAGTATTTCTTGGAGAAGATGGGGCCGGCCATTGACAAGCGCTACGTGCCGCCATCAAGCATCGAACGCTATCGTGGCCATCTCCCGGATCAGCTATTAGAGTACTGGGAAGAGCACGGCTGGTGCGGCTATGCTGATGGCCTGTTCTGGACGGTCAACCCGTACGAATATGAACCAGTTCTAGAAGCATGGATTGGCGATACGCCGTTCATGGAAGAAGATTCGTACTACGTTATCGCGCGAAGCGCTTTTGGGGACATTTACCTCCTTGGAGCTAATCATGGACGAATACTCCATATTATCGCGCCTGATTCGAAAATGATGCCTCGCGAGGAAAAAACAGCTGACTTAAATTTAAGTGTGCGCGCGTTTTTTGGATCACAAAGAAGACGTGCCTGCGATTTTTCCGACGTAAATGGTCAGACACTCTTTGCCGCCGCACTCAAAAAGCTAGGCACGCTAAAAGAGGATGAGATGTACGGATTCGTGCCCGCGCTAGCTCTCGGCGGCCCTGCCACACTGGATCACCTGCAAAAGGTAAAGGCCATCGAACATTTGGTGGTGCTCGCACAATTCGCGCCATTGGACATAGTCACGTTCCCGCCTCTCTGACTTTGCTTAATCCTTGCCTCCGTGCGCCCCGGGCAATCCAAACCGCTCGGGGTGGGTAATTAGCATCCGAAGGTCCTCATTAGACAAGTTAAGCTCACCCGTAGACACGCAGCCAAGCGCTCAAGCAGGTTGCCGCATGTTGCGTGAGAAGCAAGTGCCTCGTTTCATAACTCGAAATTCATATGGCAATACGAAGATGAATGCAAAACTTGAACGATGCAAATAGAGGGCTATAAAATGGATGAAGACTTCGCGGCTTTCTTAAAGGATTTCGGCCCAGCCATTGACAAGCGTTATGTGCCGCCGTCGAGTATCGAGCGCTACCGTGGCAAATTGCCGGATCAATTGTTGGCCTATTGGGAAGAACATGGTTGGTGCGGCTATGCTGACGGCCTGTTCTGGACCGTTAACCCACAGGAGTACGAGCCAGCATTGGAGGCGTGGATTGGTGAGACGCAATTCATGGAGCAAGACGCCTATCACGTAATCGCGCGAAGCGCATTTGGCGAACTGTATTTTTGGGGTGAAAAATCCGGTGACAGCTTAACGATTCTGCCTTGGGACGCGTTAGCATTTCCATCAACTGGTGCAGAAAAATACGTGACGGAGGGGAAGGCCGATGATGCGATAAGGTGGTTTTTCGGCGGACTGCAACGAGAAGATTCTGATTTGGAAGATGACCGAGAACGACCGCTGTTCACTCCTGCCTTGAAGAAGCTAGGCCAGCTGAAATTTGACGAAATGTACGGATTCGTCCCGGCACTCGCTCTCGGCGGTTCCGCAACATTGCCTCATTTGCAGAAGGTTAAAGCGATCGAGCACTTGGTGTTACTCGCACAGCTCGCGCCTTTGCGGGTAATGCATTCTCCCTTTTCCTGACGTAAGAACGGCACCCGAAGGTGCCGTTCTTGTATGCATCGCCAGACGACGTTCAGTCTTCGATAATCGGTTGCCCGACCATCGCATCGACCCGCTCGCGCAACTGCTTGCCCGGTTTGAAGTGCGGCACCCTTTTTTCAGGAACCATCACCTTGTCGCCGGACTTCGGATTGCGGCCGATGCGCGGTGGCCGGCTGTTGAGCGCAAAACTGCCAAAACCGCGGATCTCGATACGCTGACCAGTCGACAAAGCGTTGGTCATGGCATCGAGAATGGTCTTGACGGCGTACTCCGCATCCTTGGCCACCAGCTGAGAATAGCGCTCAGCCAGGCGGTTGATCAGCTCGGACTTCGTCATCTGGTGAAATCCCGCAGGTCTTAGTTCTTGTTATCGAACTTGGCCTTGAGCAGCGCGCCCAGGCTGGTGGTGCCCGATGCGGCGTTGCTGTCTGCCGAAGCGGCCATCTTCTGCATGGCTTCCTGGGTCTCGACGTTATCTTTCGCCTTGATCGACAGCTGGATGCTGCGAGCCTTGCGGTCGATGTTGATGACCAGTGCTTCCACCGAATCGCCCACTTTCAGGTGGGTGCCGGCGTCTTCCACGCGGTCACGCGAGATTTCCGAAGCGCGCAGGTAGCCTTCGACTTCTTCCGACAGAGCGATCACGGCGCCTTTAGGCTCAACCGATTTCACGGTGCCGGTCACCAGCGAACCCTTGTCGTTCATGGCGGCGAAGTTGTTGAACGGGTCGCCTTCGAGCTGCTTGACGCCCAGCGAAACACGCTCGCGCTCGACGTCGATGGCCAGAACCACGGCTTCCAGCTCGTCGCCCTTCTTGAAGCGGCGCACTGCCTCTTCGCCCGGCTCGGTCCACGACAGATCCGACAGGTGTACCAGGCCGTCGATGTTGCCGGCCAGGCCGATGAACACGCCGAAGTCGGTGATCGACTTGATTGCGCCACGGACTTTGTCGCCCTTCTTGTGGGTCACGCCGAAGTCATCCCATGGATTGGCTTTGCACTGCTTCATGCCCAGCGAAATACGGCGACGCTCTTCGTCGATTTCCAGAACCATGACTTCGACTTCGTCGCCCAGCTGGACAACTTTGTTTGGAGCCACGTTCTTGTTGGTCCAATCCATCTCGGACACGTGCACCAGGCCTTCGATGCCCTGCTCGACTTCAACGAACGCGCCGTAGTCGGTCAGGTTGGTGACTTTACCGAACAGACGGGTGCCTTGCGGGTAGCGACGCGACAGACCGGTCCATGGATCGTCGCCCAGCTGCTTGACGCCCAGCGAAACGCGATTCTTTTCCTGATCGTACTTCAGAACCTTGGCGGTGATTTCCTGGCCGACGGTCAGCACTTCCGATGGGTGACGCACACGACGCCATGCCAGGTCGGTGATGTGCAGCAGGCCGTCGATACCGCCCAGATCCACGAACGCGCCGTAGTCGGTGATGTTCTTGACGACGCCGGTAACCACGGTGCCTTCTTTCAGGGTTTCCATCAGCTTCTGACGCTCTTCGCCCATCGATGCTTCGATGACAGCGCGGCGCGACAGCACCACGT